>JAQXQS010000166.1 GCA_029101305.1 Clostridia bacterium
ACCCATAACAAAGAGATCGTCAATTCCATGAAGAAGCGTGTACTGACCATGCACAATGGAGTGATCATCAGCGACGAGAAAGAAGGAGAATATTATGAGGCCTAGTACCATCTGGTATACTCTGAAGCAGGGTATCAAGAATATTAAAAGAAATTTCATGTTTTCCGTAGCTTCTGTTATCACGATGGCAGCATGTATTTTTCTTTTCGGAATTTTTTATTCTATTGTAAATAATGTAAACACACTGGCACACAAGGTTGAGGAAGATGTGCCGATCACTGTACTTTTTAATGAAGGCACCACACAGGAGCAGATGGATGCAGTGGGCGAGCTGATCAAGCAGCGTCCGGAGGTTGCCAAGATCGAGTTTGAATCAGCCGACGAAGCATGGGAAAAGATGAAGAAGGAGTACTTCGGTGATGACGCTGAGGCGGCAGACGGATTCAAGGACGATAACCCGCTGGCCAATTCTTCCAACTACCGTGTATATCTGAACAATATCGAGAAACAGTCAGAGCTGGTTGCATATATTAAGACTCTGGACAATGTCCGTGAGGTAAATATGTCCGAGCAGGCAGCCAAGACACTGGGCTCTATCAACCGTATTGTTTCTTATGTATCAGTTGCAGTGATCATTATTTTGCTTCTGATCGCAGTATTTCTGATCAGCAATACCATTTCAGTGGGTATTACAGTCCGTAAGGACGAGATCGGAATTATGAAATATATTGGTGCTACAGATGGATTTGTCCGCGCACCGTTCCTTCTGGAGGGTATGATCCTTGGTCTGATAGGAGCCGGAATTCCGTTGATCGTTTTGTATTTTTGCTATAACAATGTGGTAACCTATGTATATACCAAATTCAGCGTGCTTATGGGCGTTGTGGATTTCATTCCGGTTGGAGAGATCTATCAGACACTGGTTCCGGTAGCACTGGCTCTGGGAATTGGAATCGGTCTTGTGGGAAGCTTTATTACCACAAGAAAACACTTGAAGGTGTGAGAATTCTGTTTTACAATAAAAACGGTTATTCGCGTTCCACCTGAGAGTGTATTTGGAAAATCCAAATACAGGAAGGTTATTTATGATAAAATATGGGGCTGCCGGAGAAATCTGGCAGCTCTTTTGTATAAAGAGAAGCAGTAAATAATGAGGAGCAGATAAATGGCAGATAAACAATTTTTAAAAGGAGCAATAACTGGCGTGGTCTGTGCATCCCTGGTGCTGGGCGGCGGATATGTGGGCTTGCAGAAGGCGGGCCGGGCTGGCAGCAGTGTGCTGTCTGACGTGGCCGTCACCCAGAAAATCAGTTACCTGGAAAATATAATCGACCAGAATTACCTGGATGAAGCAGACGAAAATTCTCTGAAGGAAGGACTTTACACAGGTCTTCTCTATGGCCTTGGAGATCCTTATTCCCGATATTATACAGAAGAGGAATATGAGGAAGAGACAAGGGATACAGAAGGGTCCTATTCCGGAATCGGGGTGAGTATCACCCAGAATACAGAAGGGGGTATTCTGGTAGTGGAGTGTTACGAGGGCGGCCCCGCAGATGTTGCCGGGGTGAAAAAGAATGATGTGATCACAGCTGTGGATGGAACTGATGTGACAGACATGACACCTTCCCAGGTTTCCAAAATGATCCGGGAAAAAGAGGATGGGACTTCTGTTCTCACTGTTTACCATCAGGAGCAGGACGAACCGGAAGAAATTACAGTGACCATAAGTGATGTGGAGCTGCCGACAGTTTCCTATGAAATGCTGGAGGATTCCATTGGCTATCTGAAGATTACAGAATTTACTATGGTGACGCCCCAGCAGTTTGCGGATGCCTACAAGGATCTGCAGGCAAAAGGAATGGAGAAGCTGATCGTGGATCTCCGCGATAATCCAGGCGGCGTGCTTTCTTCGGTGTGTGACGTGCTTCGGCAGATTTTGCCAGAGGGACTGATCGTGTATACAGAGGACAAATATGGGGAAAAACAGGAGATGAAGTGTGACGGTGATACGCCGATCGACATCCCGTTTGCCGTGCTGGTAAATGAAAACAGTGCCAGCGCTTCGGAAATCTTTGCCGGGGCGGTGAAGGATTATGGAATCGGAACCATTGTGGGAACTACCACTTATGGAAAGGGAATCGTCCAGAGCCTTCAGAAGCTTTCCGATGGAAGTGCCGTGAAGCTGACTACAGCCAGATATTACACCCCGAAGGGCAACAACATTCATAAGGTAGGAATCACTCCGGATGTGGAAGTGAAACTGGATGCCAGTCTCTTGAACAAGTCCGAAATTACCCATGAGGAAGACAATCAGCTTCAGACTGCAATACAGGCGGTTTCTCGTTGACAAAACTACTTTGTTGGATTAGAATGGTAAAAGGATTTTTGTAAGATAGGTACAAATTTTATGGAGGAACCATAATGAAACACAATTTTAAGAAGATCGAGCCGAAATGGCAGAAAAAATGGGAAGAGCAGCAGGCATTTAAAGCTGTTGACGGAAGTGATAAACCGAAATTCTATGGCCTTGTAGAGTTCCCATACCCAAGCGGTGCTGGAATGCACGTAGGTCATATTAAGGCATATTCCAGTATTGAGGTACTTTCCAGAAAGAGAAGAATGCAGGGATACAATGTACTGTTCCCAATCGGATTCGATGCGTTCGGACTTCCTACTGAGAATTATGCGATCAAGACAAATACACATCCTCGTGAGATCACAGACCAGAACATTGCGAAATTCACCAACCAGCTGAAGAGCGTTGGATTCTCCTTTGACTGGAGCCGTGTGATCGATACCACACAGGAGGATTTTTATAAATGGACCCAGTGGATTTTCCTGAAAATGTTCGAGAACGGACTTGTTTTCCGTGATAAGACACTGGTTAACTACTGTCCATCCTGTAAAGTAGTCCTTTCCAATGAGGACAGCCAGGGCGGTAAATGCGACATCTGCCACAGCGATGTTATCCAGAAGTCCAAAGATGTCTGGTATCTGCGCATTACCCAGTATGCAGACAAGCTTCTTGAGGGCCTGAAGGATGTAGACTATCCGGCAAATATCAAGCAGCAGCAGATCAACTGGATCGGTAAATCTACAGGTGCTTTCGTGAACTTCACAGTGGACGGAATCGACGAGACCCTGCAGATCTACACCACCAGACCAGATACCCTGTTCGGTGTTACCTTCATGGTTATCGCACCGGAGCATCCGCTGATCGACAAATATGCTGACCGCATTACGAACATGGACGAGATCAAGGCTTACCGTGATGAGTGTGCGAAGAAGACAGAGTTCGAGAGAACCCAGCTTGTGAAAGACAAGACAGGTGTATGCATCCAGGGACTTGAGGGTGTGAACCCTGTAAATGGCAAGAAGATCCCGATCTACATTGCGGATTATGTAATGATGGGATATGGTACCGGAGCTATCATGGCTGTACCGGCACATGACCAGAGAGACTATGATTTTGCTAAGAAATTTGGCATTGACATTATCCAGGTTATCAAAGGCGGCGACATCGAGAAGGAAGCCTACACAGGCGACGGCGAGATGATCAATTCCGATTTCCTGAATGGCTATACGAATAAGAAAGATTCCATCAAGCGTATGCTGGAAGAGCTTGAGAAGAAGGGCATTGGTAAAGCTGGTGTCCAGTACAAGATGAAAGACTGGGCATTTAACCGCCAGAGATACTGGGGCGAGCCAATCCCGATCGTTCATTGTCCGAAGTGCGGTGATGTAGCAGTTCCTTATGAGGAGCTTCCACTTCGTCTGCCGAAGATCAAAGACTTCCAGCCAGGTGAGGACGGACAGTCTCCACTTGCAAAGATCGATTCCTTCGTAAACTGCAAATGCCCGAAGTGCGGCGGCGATGCCAAGAGAGAGACCGATACCATGCCACAGTGGGCAGGATCTTCCTGGTCTTTCCTTCGTTATGTGGATCCGCACAATACAGAGGCTCTTGCAGACCGCAAGAAGATGGAATACTGGATGCCGGTTGACTGGTACAACGGCGGTATGGAGCACGTAACCAGACATATGATCTACTCCAGATTCTGGCATCATTTCCTGTATGACATGGGAATCGTCAATACTCCGGCGCCATATGCGAAACGTTCTGCACAGGGTATGATCCTTGGTTCAGACTGTGATAAGATGAG
>JAQXQS010000167.1 GCA_029101305.1 Clostridia bacterium
CTGTTTCAGTCAGTGACTATGCAGGAGAGCTCTATGGAGCCAACCCTTGCAGTTGGCAGCCGCTATTTTATAAATAAGCTTGCTTATAAAGCATCCTCCCCAAAGAGAGGAGATATTATCGTATTCCGCACAAACGGAAGCGATGAGGCGGCCCTTCATATCCGCCGGGTGATCGGACTGCCAGGAGAGACGATCCAGATCGTAAATGGCAGAATCCAGATCAATGGAGAGGTCTATAAAGAAGGGAAGGATTTTCCTATCATTAATAATCCGGGAATGGCAGCCAATGCGATCACCCTGGAGGCAGGGGAATATTTTGTCCTTGGAGATAACCGGAATAACAGTGAAGACAGCCGGTATGGGGATATTGGAAGGGTAAATAAGAAGTACATAACAGGGAAACTATGGTTCCAGATTTATCCCCAAAAAGAAATCGGACCTTTGAAAAATTAATTTTAAACAGAATTGAAAATGAGGTAATTATGAACGTACAATGGTATCCGGGTCATATGACCAAAGCGAAACGACAGATGCAGGAGGATATTAAACTGATCGATCTGATCATTGAACTTGTAGACTCACGGGTTCCCCTTGCAAGCCGTAATCCGGATATAGATGAGCTTGGGAAAAATAAGGCAAGACTGATCCTTCTGAATAAATCAGATCTCGGTGATGAACGCCAGAATGAAGCCTGGAAAGCATATTTCCAGAAGAAGGGTTTCTACGTGGTGAAAGTAGATTCCCGCAGCGGCTCTGGCATGAAAGCCATTCAGGCTGCTATTTCGGAGGCATGCAAAGAGAAAACGGAACGTGACAGAAGAAGAGGAATCAAGAACAGGCCGATCCGTGCTATGGTAGTGGGAATTCCCAATGTTGGCAAGTCTACGTTTATCAATACGTTTGCAGGAAGAGCCTGTGCCAAGACTGGAAATAAGCCTGGTGTGACCAAGGGAAAGCAGTGGATTCGCCTGAATAAGAATGTGGAACTTCTGGATACACCAGGAATCCTGTGGCCGAAATTTGAAGATGAGACAGTGGGAATGCGACTGGCGTATATTGGCTCTATCAAGGATGATATTCTGAATATGGAAGAGCTTGCCCTTACCCTTATTGAATTTATACGGGGAAAATATGCCGGTGCTTTGGAGAAACGTTATCAGATACTGGAAGAAGGGACTCCGGTACAGATCCTGGAGGCAATCGCCCGTTCCAGGGGCTGCCTGAAAAAGGGCGAGGAGCTTGATTATGCAAAGGCTTCCCTGATTTTATTTGATGATTTCCGCTCTGGCAAAATTGGAAGGATCACTTTGGAGTGGGCACCTCAAGAGGAAAAATAATATGCAAAAGATTACTGAGATAAAAAACGAGATTCAGGCTGCCAGGCCGGAAGAATATGCGTTCCTTTTTGAAAAATATAAGGATGATGCAAGGAGCGGCGTCAGAAAGCTTCTGGAGCAGCTTCAAAAGAAAGAGACTGCGTATCGGAAAGAACTTGCCCGTACAGAAAAAATGAAGGAATTTGAGCACAAATATGAAGACCTGGGCTATGTGTGCGGAATTGATGAAGTTGGAAGAGGACCGCTGGCTGGCCCGGTAGTGGCGGGTGCAGTCATTCTGCCAAGGGACTGTAAGATATTATATCTGAATGATTCCAAACAGTTAAGTGCAAAGAAAAGAGAAGAGCTGTACGATGTGATCATGGAGAACGCGGTTGCTGTTGGAATTGGAATGGCAAGTCCAAAGAGAATTGATGAGATCAATATTTTACAGGCTACCTATGAGGCGATGCGGGAAGCAATCAGTAAGCTTGATCCTGTTCCACAGATCCTTTTAAACGATGCAGTGACCATTCCCCGGGTAACTATTCCCCAGGTTCCAATCATAAAGGGGGATGCGAAAAGCATATCCATAGCAGCTGCCAGTATTGTAGCTAAGGTTACAAGAGACCGGATGATGGTGGAATACGATAAGGTGATGCCAGAGTATGGGTTTGCGTCAAATAAGGGTTATGGTGCTGCGTCACATATTGAGGCTCTGAAAAAATATGGCCCAAGCCCGATACACAGAGCAACCTTTATTAAGAATTTTGTGACGGTTTAGAAACTGCATACGTCCTGTATTATAGTATATTTTGCTAGTGCAGTTAATTACAATCTCCCTGGATAAGATAAAATCTTCCACAAGTTGTGCTGCACCTCTTGCTGGACTTCTAAACTACAAAGGATACCTACACACAGATATATTGGAGTTTCTATGGAAAAGAACAGACGGAAAGTAGGGGCCTGTTACGAAAAGATTGCCGCTGATTATCTGATAGCCCAGGGGGTGATGATTCTGGACCGCAATTACCGGAACCGGCATGGCGAGATCGACCTGATCGGAATGACAGATGATGGCTGGCTGATCTTTGTGGAGGTCAAATACAGAAGTTCGGAATGTTCAGGAAATCCCCTGGCTGCTGTGGACTGGCATAAGCAGCGGATGATCTCCAAAGTGGCTGTGGAGTACCTGAAAAATCGCTATAGAAGCATGGATGTAAGGTGCCGGTTCGATGTAGTGGGAATCGAAGGCAATAAAATCTGCTGGGTGAAGAATGCATTTGATTTTTGCGGCTGAGCGCCTGGAAAGAAGACATATTGATTTTCGTAATAATTTTAAAGGGGCAATAGGTTTCAGGGCGTATTTGAACAATAAGGAGAAGATGATGACCATAAGATGGCAAAATGAACAACATATGCGTATCAATGAAAATAATGGGGTGACCTATCTTACTTATCCTTCCCTTGAACAGTTTCCCGATATTGTGCATTGTTTCAGCACAAGGCTGGGCGGTGTAAGCGAAGGAATCTTTTCCTCTATGAATCTTAGCTTTACAAGGGGAGATGATGAAAATGCGGTCCGGGAGAACTACAGAAGACTTGGCGAAGCTGCAGGATTTTCTGTGGAGGACATTGTGGCGTCAGATCAGACGCATACTACCAATGTGCGGCTGATAGGAGAAAAAGCCCGTGGCAATGGGGTAACACGGCCGAAAGAGTTTCATGATGTGGATGGAATGATCACAAATGTTCCCGGGATTGTGCTATGCACTTATTACGCGGACTGTGTGCCACTTTATTTTGTGGATCCTGTTCATAAGGCGATTGGTCTTTCCCATTCTGGCTGGCGTGGGACAGTTGGAAAAATAGGAAAAGTGACCATTGAAAAAATGAGACAGCAGTTTGACTCAGATCCTGAGGATATCATTACTGCCATTGGTCCGTCTATCTGTCAGGAATGCTACGAAGTAAGCGAAGATGTGATTCTGGAATTTCAGAATGGGTTTGATGAAAAATACTGGAAACAGCTTTTTTACAAAAAAGAAAATGGAAAGTACCAGCTGAATCTGCAGGAGGCGAATCGAATCATTTTTCTGGAAGCGGGAATAAAGGAAGAGCATATTTCCATGCCTGGAATCTGCACCTGCTGTAATCCGGAATTCCTTTTTTCACATAGGGCATCCCATGGCAAGAGAGGAAACCTGGCGGCGTTTCTGGGAATACGGCAGAAAATCTGAATGGACGATCTGGTGAAGAACAGGTCATCAGAATACTTCTGTAAGAGAATAGAAGGCAGAAGAAAACATAAGAGTAAATAAAAAGGCTCTGCACCGCAACTAACTGAATTTGCGGTACAAAGCCTTCTTTTATATCTGATCTGTAATTTATTCCTGATTTACACGCTTCATCAGGTCCATGATCTTCTCGTTGCTGGAACGAACTTTTTCAACGGAAACATCATGGTTAATGATATCAATGATGCTTGCAAGATATTTGCTCATATTAGCTTCTACATAATAAGGTTTTGTGAGAAGCTCTGGAATACGATAGTTCAGGTTGGTGGTGATAACCTTGTCAATCCAGCCTTTTTCATAGTATGCGTCAAATTTATCCATGCCCTCTGTAAACAGACCATAGGTAGTACAGATGAATACACGGTTGGCATGACGTTCTTTGATCTGTTTGGCAACGTCAAGCATACTTTCACCGGAAGAAATCATGTCGTCGATGATAACTACATCCTTGCCCTCTACAGAGTCACCAAGGAATTCATGGGCTACGATAGGGTTCTTGCCGTTTACAACGGTGGAGTAGTCACGTCTCTTATAGAACATACCCATATCAACTCCAAGGATATTGGAGAAATAAACAGCTCTGGACATAGCACCCTCATCTGGGCTGATGATCATAAGGTGGTCATTGTCTACCTGGAAATTGTCAACATTCTTCACCAGTGCTTTTAAGAACTGATAGGTAGGGAAGAAATTGTCAAAACCATTTAACGGGATAGAGTTCTGGACGCGTGGGTCATGGGCGTCAAAAGTGATAATATTGGATACACCCATATCGCTTAATTCGCGGAGCGCCAGTGCACAGTCCAGGGATTCTCTCTTCTTACGTCTGTGCTGACGGCCTTCGTAAAGGAATGGCATGATTACATTGATTCTGTGTGCCTTACCTGTAGCTGCGGAAATGATTCTCTTCAGATCCTGGAAATGATTGTCTGGAGACATATGGTTCTCGTGACCGCAGACGGTATAAGTGGAACTCTAGTTGGTAACGTCTACCATAATGTAGAGGTCGGTTCCGCGGACTGATTCTTTAATGATTACTTTGCCCTCACCGGTACCAAAACGGGGACATTCACAATCTACAATAAAAGAGCTTTCGCTGTAGCCTTGCGGGATATTGTCCAGACCTTTCTTCTCTACAAGTTCCTTACGGAATTTTACCAGGTTTCTGTCTACCTCGTCTGCAAGTTCGCGGCAGCCTTCCAGTGCTGCGATGCGGATAGGCGCAACAGGCATAGATTTCTCAAGTAATTCTATGTTCGGCATGATATTCCTCCTAAGTAGTATGCTGATTGTCATTCAATTGTCTGCAGATATAGGGACACGTGTCCTTTCTATTTACAGATCTCTTCTTTATATTTATAACATTTGCCCTAAATGACGTCAAGTAATTTATTGATTTTTACTTGAAAAAACGCAAATGCCAGTATCTGAATAAAATTTTTGGTTGTGTTTTTGGAAAAAACTTGGTATAGTAAAAATAATGGCTATAGTGTGGCCATACTTACTCGTAAGGTTCAGCCTGGATTATATTTATGATCTGTTCATGTCTGGCATGGCTGGTTATGGTTGTATTCAGGACTTTCGTAGTATATATGGAGAGAAATGTGAAGAAAAAAAATAAACATGTGATTTCAATTGTGCAGGAGGGCAGTATTGCGCAGGAGCTTGAGCTTGTACCTGGAGATGTGCTCCTTTCCGTAAATAGACAGCCTGTTGAGGATATATTTGATTACCGCTATCTGATGAATGAGGAATATGTGGTTCTGGAAGTTGAAAAGGCCAATGGAGAAATCTGGGAGCTTGAAGTGGAGAAGGAATATGAGGAGGATCTGGGGGTTACCTTTGAAAAGGATCTGATGGATGATTACCGTTCCTGTTCCAATCATTGTATTTTCTGTTTTATCGACCAGATGCCGCCTGGAATGAGAGATACTCTTTATTTTAAGGATGATGATTCCAGACTCTCTTTTATTCAGGGGAATTATGTGACACTTACCAATATGAGTGACCACGATATCGACAGGATCATCCGGTATCATCTTGAACCCATTAATATTTCTTTTCAGACCATGAATCCTGAGCTTCGCTGTAAAATGCTCCATAACCGTTTTGCAGGAGATGCCCTTTCTAAGGTGCAGAAGCTCTATGAAGCCGGGATTACCATGAATGG
>JAQXQS010000168.1 GCA_029101305.1 Clostridia bacterium
TGCAATAATCGGATTCTTTGGATTAGGTTCCAGATTATCCGGTGTTATAATAGCATACTGAGAAGCCCTATTTGCGTTCTCAACATACATTCTTTCCCTTTCAATTACAAATTTTGCCTGATAAGAACTTGTATATTCCCTGTGAATCAACGTATTGGCAATCATTTCACGGCTAATAATATTACGTAGACTCTTTCTCTGATCTCCTTCCAGAAAAAATTTATCCAACAGATGTTTTCGGCCAAACTCCATCAACTGCTCATAGCTTTCGATTAGATTTGTTTTGATAATCTCCCGATCGTCATAACGATCCGAATTGATTTTCCTAAGCAATGCATCCGTCACATAGGCTGGTGCAACATCCAAGATAACATCATCTTTACCAAGAAGCATCACTGCTGCAAGATTATATCCTTGTGCTCCGGTAATACGATCTGTCCCATAAAGTTGAGCACTCCTTAACAGTTCCTCATCTGACATAGTATTCCACGGATGTCCCTGACCATTACTGTTATTTGCTGCCATAATTCGAAGCTTTGGTAATAAATCCAATCGCAAATCTTCCATTTTCACATATGGGTAGATTTTTCTTTCTGTAAAAATATCCTGCTTCCGTATATACATCTGCGCAATTTGTGCTGTAGCTGTAACCTTCACATCCGCATCATCTACCCGGTCATATATTACTTTTTTATAACTATGAACCTCTGCACTTGGTGGGACATGCACATGGATAATAATCTTATCTTCATAATTTACTATCTTTGGAGACAGATATATTGTAGGCGAAAACAGAGACGGGTTACTAATGCAACTGATAAAATTCTTAACCATATCCGCAGCTGCTTTTTCTGAGACACCTGATACAGTACCATCATCTAATACACCCATAAAAAGATCTCCACCAAAACGGTTCAGAAATGAACAGACAGTTTCATAAACATCATTCTCAATTCCATTTCCACAGCGTTTGAATTCTACTGCAATCGTTTCACCAATCTCAAATATAGATTTCATAGTCACCGAGTCCATATATCCCACCTCCATCATCCAGCTGCACTTCCCAGTTTTCTGAAGCTTTGCCATTTTCTTTTTGTTCATATAATATATCTATTTATTTTTCATTATATGGCATTTCATATGTTATTTCAATTATATTTAACCGACACATCCATTTCATTACACAAACATGTATTCATCCAAAATCAGGCAAAACATCAATTCGGCAGACTGTCCCTCACACACAACACCCCATACCCAATCTCCTCATTGGGATACCTCCCAAACGCCGGAAGTGGCTTCGCTCCTCTCCTCAGATATGCCTTCACTTTTTCCCCATATAAATAGGGATCATTTCCACGCACGATTCCCCATTCCATCAGTAAAGCTGCCGCCCCGGTTACAAATGGAGTCGAAAATGAAGTACCCGAAAACCGGGCATACCTACCACCAGCTCTTGGCGCAAGAATATCCACCCCAGGTGCCACCAGATCTGGTTTGGGATAAGGTAAAAGACTGCTGCCTCTTCCTGAAAAATCAGCGTAAGCGTTTAGCCGGGCATCATAAGCCCCTACACTGATCACTCTTCTGGAAGTAGCTGGAATTGTTAACGTTCCCTGGGCCCGTGGAAGGTAAAATGCAGTCCCGGGATTCAAAGTTTTGCTGCCGGGAAGCCAAAGCGAATAATTTCCATTTTTGATCTTTTCTGCTGTCAGAATAATTTTCCAAACGCCGCTGTCTACATAGCCATTTTCTACCAGAAAATCCACATAAATCTCCTGCGTCACATGATACGGTGCTGGTTTTCCATAATATACCAACAGCTTTGTATTCCCGAGCAGCCAGCGTTGCGCTCCCAGTATTTCATCCAATGGACCAACCCGCTCACCAGCTGGATTTTCTATATAAATTTCCATTTCATCTTCATAATCTTTCCACAATTGGACATTTAAGGCCGGCTCAAACGCACCTACTCCCAATTCAATTTCCTGCGTTTCCCCATTTGAAATTTTCCCGCCATAATGAAGGGCATCATTTCCATTATTTCCCATCCCCACGCAGAGTACTGTTTTCCCCATACTTGAAACTGAATCCAGATAAGTTTCCACCAGGGAATCCCCTCTGTGTGATCCATAATTATTCCCAAAACTCAGATTGATCACAATAGGACGTCTCATCTCCAGCGCCTGCCTTACCAGGTAATCTACCCCTTGCATCAGTTCCGTTGTCCGTGGAAAAGAATCCTCTCTTGGAATTCCCATTTTTACAACCAGAAGATCACTTTCATAAGCAACTCCACGGTTCCTTGCCCCTTTTGAAAAATCACTTCCGGCAGCTACCCCAAGTACAGCAGTTCCATGTCCACTTCTGTCTTCAGACGCAACAAGGCGCCGCCCCTCCTGTATCGGAAGAGACAACGCCTCATTGATTTCCTCATTCGTATATTCAGTTCCTGTCAGATAGCCATCTGGCGGATTGCCTGGAATGCCCTGATCCCACAGACGCAAAATCCTGGATTTTCCATCTGCTGTGAGAAATGCAGGATGCCGGTAATCCACGCCGGAATCCACAATTCCCACTAATATGCCCTTTCCACTCAGCTGCAGGTTTCCGGGCTCATCACGCTGCACCTGGTTAATGCAGCTTGCCTCTTTGGAAAAATAATCTTCAAAATATAACCTGGCAGGCTTTTCTATAAACTCGATCTGTGGCCTTTTTGAATATTCATCCAGCATACTTTCCGGAAGTGTAACAATTGCATATCCGCCAAGCAGCGGTACTACGGATATTCCAGATCCGCCAAGTATGGAATTTATCGTATTTTCGAATTCGCGAGATATAGAAATTGCATTTTTTCCTGTTTCATCAAGGATAGATGGTACAACATTATTTATAACATTTGAACCTCCCCCCAAAGATATATCTGCCTCTCTCTCTCCCACCATACTGTATTTTACTATCACATCCCACATACGTGTCTGCTGGTCATAACCAACATTCAGATTTTCTGATTTTTCCCGCTCTTCTGCTGTGGAATTCAGGGCAAGATTTAAAAGATTATCCAGTTTCTGATCTGGCATCTGTATTCTCCCTATAGCAATTTTCTATTTTATTTTATGCAATAGCCCGATTACAGAATTCAATCTTCTTGTTGACACACTTTCGGCTCTACCACATTTCCCTGTACAACGCCTCCCTGATTTTTCCCTTTTCGCATTCCTCTGACTACCTGCACATTTCCAAGAATCAGATAATCCATCTCTCTCTTGGAAATCTTTGCGAAATTTTTCCTGGAAACAAAATAGAAAGTAACTCCCATAAGTACCCACACGATCAATGCAGCAAATGACTGTGGTGCCATAAATGCCGGTGAACCAGGTACGATCAGAAGGAGCAGGATCAGCACGGAAATAATGCAGCCGCCCATGGCTACCGCCGGATGAATTCTGTTTGTATCTGTAGCGTCGCCGTATTTTTTCAAAAGAATATACGCACCTGCACAGGTAAAGAAATATCCAAAAGCAGTACCAACAGAACACATATCAACAACCCATCCGATTACTTCCCGTCCAAAGAACGGACAAATACAGCAAATGATCATTGTGAAAACAACACACACAGACGGTGTTTTATGCTCCGGATGAACCTTTTCAAAGGCAGATGGAAGCATCTTTGCTCTTGCCATGCCAAATAAGAGACGGCTGGACGTCATAAAGAATCCATTCATTCCTGTGAAAATACCCATACACACAGCCAGTGCTACGAAGCATACACCAATTTTTCCCATTGCCAGATCAAGAATTGCACCGGTATGCCATTTTACTAGTACTCCACTTTCATCTGTCATTGTCAAAACCTGCTGCCAGGGAATAACACAATCTGTTACAAGTGCCATTGCCCCATAAATCAAAGCGCCTACAATAAGAGCTGAAATAATCAACAGCTTGCATTTTTGTGGTGGAAAATCATATTCTTCTGCTGCCTGTGGAATGCAATCAAATCCAACGTAGAGAAATGGTGCAAGTGCCAGAATTGAAACAAAACCGCTTCCCAGTGTTTTTCCCTCTGCGCCATAGGCAGGCTGAAGATTTGCCGCATCAAAATGACCAGTTACAATTACACCGGCTACCGATACAACTACAGCTGCACACATAATAAGAACCATGATCAGCTGAAGATTTCCAACTGATTTTGCACCTTTATAATTCATGATTCCAAAGAGAATAATGAAAAACAGAGACAATCCAACTTCGCCCATATATACATCATATCCGGCAATGGTGTACAGATAACCTCTGTTAAAGACTCCTGGGAAAATATAGGATGCCAGTACAGGAAGTGCCGTTGCATTCAGTGCTACGATTGACAGATAGCCAAGAGACAGCATCCATCCACATATATAAGAGGCTGTCCTTCCAAATCCTTTATAAGCATAAGCAAATTCTCCGCCCGCTACCGGGAACTTTGCAATCATATAAGAATAACTATAACCGACTACGATCATAAGTAATCCACCTGCCAGGAAGCCAAGGAACAAAGGAAGTGGTCCGCCTGCACGTTCAGTCCAGAGACCACCCTGTATGAAACAGCCCCATCCAATAATTGAGCCAACTGCTACAGCCCATATGGAACCAGGCCCCATAGATTTTTTTAATTTTGTCCTTTTCTTTTTTTCACCCATATGCAACCTCCTGATGCGTCATTCGTCATCATCTTCTCTTGTCTCTTCACTAATCGTATATGCCTCGGCAATATCTGAAACAAAAATCTTTCCGTCACCATAATGACCATATTTGCCGCTTTTCGCGCTGTTGATGATAATATCTACAACTTCATCCTTTTCTTTATCCCCGACTGTAATATATAACATACTTTTTGCCATTTCCTGATAAAGCACATCTCCTACCTGGATTCCTTTTTCTTTTCCCCTTCCGGAAATAGCCCATTTGGAAAAAGCATAATACCCTTCTGCTTCCAAAGCTTTGATAACATCCATAACCTTTTCCGGGCGGACAATCGCTGTGATCAACTTCATACATTTCTCTCCCTTCTTCTCATCCATAAATCACCCAATCGCGCATATCTGCTTGTGCAGACATCCCTGTGAATGCAAAAAGAGCCCAGATACCTCGTATCCGGACTCCTTTGTCACTTTTTTATGGTACTATTATTATCCGTAAATTGCAAGTCTTTTTCTTTTATTTATTAGATTCATCCGATTTATTTTCCAGCCAGATACCGGTACATCTCATCTAACATTTCATCTGTAATTTCTACCGGGTTGTTGTATAGATTTGGATGTCTGCTAATGTGAACAAGTTCTGCTATCTGAGCATCATCCAGTTCTAAATCTTTCAGGTCACATCTCAGTCTCATTTTCTTCTTTAATTCAAAAACTGCGTCTGCCATCTCATCTGCATCTTTAAAGCCTAGCTTTTCGGCAAATTCCTGTACCCGTTCTTTGCCTTCTCCCTTTGCATTGATTCTTATAAAGTAATCCAGTGTAAGACCACAGGCCTCGCCATGAGGAATACGATAAATATTGGTCAGCGGAAAAGAGCATGCATGGGAAGAAGTTGTTTTGGGCAGAGTAAAAGCTAATCCGGCAATCAAAGATGCCTCACACATTTTTTCCCTTGCTTCTTCATCCTCAGGATTTTCATATACTCTGTAAAGATATTTAAATACCAGATCTGCTGCATGCATCGCAAGTACATCACAGATTGGCTGATGTCCTTTGCTCCAGTATCCTTCGATTGCATGGGAAAGAACATCAATTCCGGTTCCCGCAGTAATATGAGGGGGCATCGTATACGTCAGCTCCGGATCAATAATAGCTGCTTCCGGATAAAAGCCTTCTGACACGATAGGCGCCTTTTTCCCATTGGCATGATCTGAAAGTACAGACACACAGGTTACTTCGCTTCCGGTTCCTGCTGTGGTTGGAATTGCAATCAGAGGTAAATGCTCCTGTGGCATTGCCACTCCTGTTCCGTGATATTTACGGATGGAATCCGGGGTTAGAGCCACACTTGCAGCTGCTTTCGCACAGTCCATAGGGCTTCCGCCTCCAAGGGCGATTACAAAACCGATATTTTTCTGACGGATTACTTCTGCACAGGCATCTACCTCTGTAACGTCCGGATTCGGTGAAACATCTCCGAAGGACGCTACGATCAATCCGTCTGATTCTTTTATGAGCTTTTCTGCCAGACCGCTTTTAAAGAAAAACGGTCCGGCTACCAGAAGGCCTCGTTCACATCCAAGTTCTCTGGCTATTTTCTTAATTTCATGTACTCTGCCTTTGCCGAAATGAATTTTCACCGGCTGTAGATAATCCCAGTTCATAGGCTGCCTCCGTTTAGTCACAGAATTTCTCGTCCACCATAGTAAGTACTTCATCAAGGATCGGAAGATATTCTTCCAGTTCCTCTTTTGTGATGATCAGTGGCGGGCAGATTTCAATAAAGTTCTCACGTCCAAAGGTTGCAAATCCACGTTTCTTTAACTCTGCAAAAATCCAAGGCATTACAGGTCCAGGTACACCATATTCCTGCATTGGCTCTCTGGTTTCTTTGTTTTTCACCACTTCAAGTGCGCCAAACAAACCGATGCATCTTGCCTCACCAATACATTTATGTTTCTTTACCATTTCATCCATAAATGGTGCTACGATTTTATGCATTTCGGCTACATGACCTTCAATGTCATGTTCCTGGTAATATTTCATTGCAGCTACACCAGCAGCACATGCAAGAGTATGTCCACTGTAGGTAAGTCCGCACTGAAGAACATGGTCTTCAAAATATTCTGCCACTTTTTTGCTTACGATGCATCCGCCAAGCTGTACATAACCACAGGTAACACCTTTGGCAAATGTAATAATATCTGGTTTGATATCAAAGTTCATAAATGCGAACATTTTTCCGGTACGGTAAAATCCTGCCATAACCTCGTCACAGATTAAAAGGATTCCATATTTATCACACAAAGCACGTACACCTTCCATATATCCGTCTGGCGGAAGGATTACGCCGTTGGCACCTACAATAGATTCCATCAGGATTGCTGCAACATTTCCCGGGCCCTCATATCTGAGCTGCAGATCCAATGCATCCAGATATTTCTTTGTTACTTCAGCATCATCTACCCCTTTTGTATATCCGTCACGATACATCTGTGGGTTCATGAAGTGTACGAATCCGTTGGCACCACCGATTTCAGCAGCATATCTTCTCCAGTCACCTGATGCATTGGAAGCTCCCAGTGTAGCTCCATGATAACTTCTGTAGCAGGAAAAGATCTTGGTTCTTCCAGTTACCATACGTGCCATTTTGATCGCATTCTCATTGGATTCTGCGCCGCCATTTGTGAAGAAAACTCTTTTATAGGTATCTGCACCGGCAGCTTCTACCAGCATTTTTGCCAGTGTACTCTTTGGTTCTGATGCATAAGCCGGAGCCATAAAGCACATCTTGTCAGCCTGTTCTTTAATTGCTTCTACTATTTCAGGCAGCTCATGTCCAAGGTTTGAGCAGACCAGAAGGGATGCCATATCAGCATATTTTTTTCCATCATAATCGTAAAAATAAATTCCCTGGGCTCTTTCTACCGGTAAAGCATCAACTCCTGATTTTGACCATGACTGCATTACATAATCTTTGTGCATCTGTGCAATTTCTTTTCCTGTTAAGCTCATAGTAATTTCCTCCTCTTTATCTCTGCTTTCTAATTTCTCATTCCAGATTCAGGGTTTGTTTTGCGGTAAACAAACTTATTTTTAATGATAAAAGCAAGAAAGGCGCCCGGTTCACATTTGCTTGTGAACCAGACGCCTTTGTCTTATCTGAGTCATATATTACTCTTAACACAGGTAGCCCGCAATAGACATGTATCCAATTATTTTTGTGCTACAGCACAATTCCCGGGAGATTTGTATATCAATTGTCTACAATATCGCCTCTTCCCATCTCATACAAGAGAAATCCCAGATTCAGCTGAAAACGGACTTCAAAGCTGGATAAATCCTTTTCTAATATTTCTGACACTTTTCCAATCTTGTAGTTAACCGTATTTCGATGAACAATCAACTCCTGTGCAGTATCTTTAACACTGCAGTCATGCTTAAGATAGCACCTTAATACATTAACCAGATCCGTATGATTTATTTCATCATATTCATACAATGGAAATACGGTATCTCGCATATATTCCAGTACCACATCTTTATCGGTAAGTGTGAGCAACACTTTATAAATCCCCAGATTTTTGTAGAAAAGCAGTTTTCCGGAATCTGTTTTGATTTCTCCCGGAACATTGCAGGAAGTCAGCAGATCAGCCATCTTTTCTCCAAATCCATAGCTTTTATAGAGCTGCCGGATTCCGTTAACAGGCTTGCTTACACTTACAAAAACCTGTTCATTTCCATGGGTTACCAGGCATAATCTATCAAAAATCCGCTCCACTGTTTTCTGGCAGATTTCTGACGGATAATCACATAAGACCATCAGAATCTGTTTTTCCTGTGCACAGCATAAAATTCCGCTGTAATTGCAGCGCAGATGACTGCTTAAGGTGGAGGCAATCTGCTCCAGGCGCGCACCTGTCACCTGACTTTTCTCTTCTTTTACACGGATATTCACAACCGTGTAATCACTTTCTACAAAATAGCCTTTACGCATCAAAGCGGAAACATACAGTTCTTCCTGTCCAGGACAAAGAAATGCATTGTTTAATGCCGCAGTTACTTCAATGGTATTCTGCTGTTCTTTCGTTATGGCAAAACAAATGATCCGCATGATTTCAGCCATGTGGATCTTCCATGGGACACGAAACACCGGAAATCCTTTTTCATTGGCAAAATCAATTACATCCTGGCCGATTTCACTAATATACGGGCCAATGTTGATCACGATTCCACTTGCATGATTTCTCCAGACTTCTTTTACCAGTCTGAGCAATGTCAGATTTTCATTCAGTCCAAGTCCGGTTGTGAAAGTCAGCTCCTGTCCCTGAAGGAATTCAGAAATCGTATCACTGTCTACCATATGAGTCCAGGATACCTCATGATCCAGGCCTTGTTCTCCTGCTACCAGCTCCATTTCCAGATGCTGTACCTGTTTCATAATCTCACGCAATATTACAGCCATTCCCATACGCCTTTCTTTTGTTTCTGATGCCACAATGCCATGGATTGTTCTGCGGCTATGCTACTCCCACAATCCTTCAATCATGAGGAATCTATACAATTAAGGATATTCCGGATATTAACAAGAGTGCATATGTCAGATTCAGAAATACCTTCTGCGAAACTCTCTTCACCAGTTTCTTTCCGATCCAGGTGGCTGCAAATAAGGGCACAATACTTATTAAAATCAGACGGATATCAGCCGGTTCCACCAGTCCGTTTCGTACCTGCGTAAACATCAGACAGGTGTTTAATACCACCCAGATTGGCGCAACAGTTGCGCGAAATTCTTCTTTATCCTTTAAGACCTGTGTTGCATAAATCACAAGCAACGCTCCGCCAGATACAAACATTCCATGAATAATTCCTGCCAAAAGTAAAATAATTCCAAGCATAACAGGCGGAAGCTGTTTCTGGCTGTGGATGCATAGATTCTTCAGGGCAACTGCCACGATCACAATACCGTACATTGTTAAAAGGACTTCTTCTGACTCTACAATCTGGCAGATCTGTATGCCGGCAAACATTCCCACCAGCATAAAACAGGACATTTTTATAAATTCTTTCCAGTTAATATGCCTGTATCCGGTCACTGCTATCATCAAACCAGAAAGCCATGCCATAACATTCAAAACCACTTTCGCATGATCCAGCCCCAGTAAATATACAGATGGCGGCATGGCAAGCACTGTACCTGCAAATCCTGTAATTGCCTGAATTACATTAGAAACAAACAACACGATCAAAAAAAATAGTTCTCTCATAACATTCTTCCTTTTCTGTGTCGTCTGTTCACCGCAAAACCAATATAACTATTCAGCTATGGTGATGTCTGCGTAAGCAGACATGTCCGTTTAGTTATTCGTGTAATAGTTATAATTTGACTTATTATAGCACTAACGTGTTAAAGAATCCACATAAAAATTAATCAAGCTACATACTTCTTGATTCGTTTTTGCCATTCTTTTCCATCTCCTCTCAGTTAAGACGATTTACTTTATTTTTCAGAATTTTCTTTAAGAATTTATAGCCAACCAGGCAGGAAACCGCCTCTGTTATCGGAAATGCCCACCAGATCAGAGAAACTGTGGTCTGCCCATTTCTTACAAAAATGGAAAAAATTCTAGCCAGCGGCAAGATGATAACCAGCTGTCGCAAGAGCGAGATGAGCAACGATTCCAGACCACCGTTCAGTGCCTGATAAATCCCCTGATATGCCACATTAATTCCTGCAAACAGGAAACTGATGGAAATAATCCGCATCGCACTGATAAAATATTCTCTTGAAGAGCCGGCATTAAATAACGTTGCAAATGCCCCTGGGAAAATTTCCGTGATCGCAATTCCCAGTATCATTAATGCGATGGTATACATAAGGCCATATTTGATTCCATCCTGTATTCTCTTTTTGCTCCGCATTCCATAGGCAAATGCAATGATCGGGGTAATCGCATCCCTAAGGCCAAAGGCAAGGAAAAGAACAAACTGCTGTACTTTATAAAACAGACCATATGCAGTCTGTGCAAACGGGCTGAATTTCAGGATCAGGTTCATAGCGTAAACCATAATAGACATTAATGCCTGCGCAATGATTGCTGGAAGTCCAATCGCATAGATTTCTTTTATAATGCCGCCCTCCGGCTTCATGTATTTCACTCCATGTTCAAACTCTTTATTCAGTTTTGTATGGAAAATAAACAGTAAAACAGCGGACGCCACCTGTCCGATAACGGTTGCATATGCTGCACCTTTTACGCCCATTTCCGGAACCGGTCCGAGACCATAGATCATGATCGGGTCAAGAATTATATTAACAACAGCACCTGTAATCTGTCCGATGGTAGAATAAAGGGAACGTCCTGTTGCCTGTAATAACTTTTCAAATAAAGAAAAGAAGACGATTCCAAAGGAGATCACACAACAGATTCTGAGATAATCAACTCCCATCTCCAATACTTCCGGATCTACTGTCTGAGATGAAATGTATGCTTTCACCCCAAAGATGCCAAACAGCAGACATACTGCATAGATGATCACTCCCAGAAACAGACTGTTTCCAGCCACCCTGGCAGCTTTTTTACTGTTTCCCTGTCCCAGTGTCCTTGCCAGAAGCGCATTGGTTCCTACTCCGGTTCCAACTCCCAGGGCAACCATAAGCATCTGAACCGGGAATACCAGAGTCAGCGCGTTAAGTGCTGCCTCGCTGCCCACTCTCATGTTTCCTACAAATGCACTGTCTACAATATTATAGACAGCCTGTAATGCCATGGATAAGATCATGGGAATTCCCATCTGGATCATCAGTTTATTCACTGGCATATCCTTCATCTTGTTACTTTTCGCCATTTTGTTATAACTCCTCCTTTTTCTGCATAAAAAAAGTGTGCACTTATCATATAAGCCGGACTTACGCTGATAAGCAACACACTTTCTAATGGCAAATATAAAAAAACGAATAGCAAAAACTGGACTTACGCTGGTTCGCTACTCGTTTGTGTTTATTATATTTCCTGATTCAAAAAAAGTCAAACAAATTTTTTCTTACGTTCAATACAGATTCCATCTGTCACATACAGAAAACAAGTCAAAACGAAAAGAACTGGTAAAACAATATTCGGCTTTACAAGGGACGTTTCTGCTCTGGAAACAATAAACAAAGTCATTCCAATACATGATTTCCCAGCATTATTTTTTACAAAACCAGCCCGGAATATGTTATAATGGGAACATCTATTGAATAATCGTTGAAAAAGACATTTACGAGGTGTGATATTTATGAAATACAAAGACGAGTTCCACATAGCGTCTACTGCAATTTTACTTAGCGTGGCCATGGCTGGGATTTCCATTGTGGTTCCCAAGGACAGCCGTGTCCCCACAGCCAAAACTACTTTAACGGAGGCCCCGGAGACAGCCGCTGAAGCAGAAGCTGCACAGCAGGCTGAATTTCCTATTTACAGCCAGGACAGTAACTATGATGATTCTTCTGATTACAGCCAGGATGACTCATCCTATGATAATAGCGATAGTTCCGATACATCGGACAGCGAAGATTCCGAAAGTGACCAGATCACTTATCCAACGGATGACTCATCTGATGGATCTGGCGACGATTCCTCCAATCTTCCTGATTACACAGAAGATCCTTCTGAAGACTATGGACAGGATGATGGTGACAACTCAGATTCCGGAGAGGACAGCTCTGACTCCGGAGAAGATATTTCTGGAGAAGATACTTCTGAAGAAGATATTGAATACTATGAATAGCTGATAATCTTTTATGTAATAGGAGATTCCAACAGAATTTCTTATTACATAAAAAATCCCCAACATAAGGTTTCCTTACAAATGCCAGAATTGCTGCAGAAACCCTACGTTGGGGATTTCATTTTTTATTATTTTTATTGTTTTCTTATTCTTGTTTTTCTCATTCCAGATTATTTTATCTGGTTCAAAAATGCAAAGGGCTCTTTATCCTCCAGAAAATGCATCAGCATATATGCTGTCATAATTGCCACATTCTCTTCCTTCAGGATTCGCTTTACCTCTTCTTTGTCAGCCAGAACTACCTCTATCTCCTCTGTATCCTCCTGAGCCTTGGAACTGATCTCGCCACTGGCATATCCATATACAGTTGCACAGGATTCATCTGTCATTCCCACGGTAGTAAAGTATGGCTTCTGATATGCTTCTGCTACCGGAATAGGCTCCAGCTTCAGCCCTGTCTCTTCATACATCTCCCGGATGGCACCTTCATGGTAATTCTCACCGGGCTCTACAAGTCCAGCTGGAAATTCATAAATATAGTCTCCCAAAGTATAACGATATTGACGGATCAGAACAATTTTGTCATGTTTTTCGCCATAAATGCTGTAAATAATCACACCATCCGGATTATTCTTCCTGGTAACCATTTTCAGGCTGTCCACATCCTTAGCCCGGGAAGCTACGAAATAATTTACCGGTGTATTATGGACGCTGGTAGCTTTTACATTGTAAAGGTTTACATAACGATTATCGGTCTGCTTGGTAATGCTGTTGATTTTTCCCATATTAGGAACCTCTTTTCATCATTCATCACTGTCCACCCGGGGAAATTTCCTCTGCTGACAGCGTGGGTATCAGTCACCGCGGAGAACCACGCGGATTCTCTTATAAATAAAGAACACGATCACTGAAGTCAGTGTGTATTTAAATAAGTTGAATGGTACAAGGATCATAATTGCAAAAGTAAGAAGGTTGGTCACACCGCTGTGTACAGCTGCTCCCATCTCAATAAACGCCTCAATAGGCATTCCAAATGCTTTCCCATATGCAGGAAGCAGGACAAATGCATTCACAAAGCATGCAAGAACCGTAGTAAGAACAACACCTGCTGCCATACCTGCTACTGCGTGCGCTCTTGTCTTCTTATGCTGGTAACGGTAAATAAGACCTGCCGGAACTACATAGGAACAGCCGAAAAGAAAGTTTGCAATATCTCCTACGCCTGCTGTCACCGTACCCTTGGTTACCAGATGTACCAGAATCTTCACCAGCTCGATCAGCATACCTGCTACCGGCCCCATCGCAAAAGAACCGATCAGTGCCGGAATCTCTGAAAAATCCAGCTGATAAAATGATGGTGCAAGAAATGGAAGCGGTATCTCAAAATTCATCAAAACACCTGCTACTGCTCCAAGCATTGCCACCTGGGCAATGGTTCTGGTACGGCTTCTTTCCATTACGTTTCCATTTCTGATTACTTGTTCGCTCATACTCATCGCTCCTTAAATTATAATATTGTAACTGTTCAGAGCCAAGCGGATTTATGTACAAAAGTGTGAATCATGCTTGCATGAATGAACACTTTTGTACATAAATCCATTTGGCGGATACGCCACACCGACGAAATGCAAAGCATTTTGGAGGTTGGCTCTGAACAGTTACATAATATTTAAAGAAAATTTCTGCAAGTATGTGATTAAATGACCTGTACATTTCTCTCATCGAAATATTGTTTCTCAAAACAACATCATTTTCAAAATGTAGCAAAGTACTTTCAACCACAAAAAGCCCCGGAATCTCTTCCGGGGCAGTGAGCACGTACAAATAACTATCAACTTATCTGATTATTCTGCGCGTTCTTCTCTCATCCAGACTGTACTGTCGGTTTTGGAATCTCACCAAATCAGCCGCCAAAGCGGGTCGCGGACTATACCGCCGGTAGGGAATTTCGAAATCCGAAAATGAAGGTTCAACGCTTTCTATATCAAAAACGCGTTTCCCTCAAGGACTTGATCACCCTGCCCCGAAGAAATTTTCTTTGTTCATGGTGGATTATACTATATATAAATGCACATTTCAATAGGTTTTTGGTAAATATAGAATTTATATTCATTCTATTCTTTTTTCCACCACATGTACATCCATCTGGGGATAGGGAATGGAAATTCCATTTGCATCAAAGGCTTCTTTAATCTTCTCATTCAGACGCCATTTCGTGTTCCAGTACTTATCTGTTGGAACCCACACACGAAGTCCCATGATTACCGCGCTGTCAGCCAGTTCATCCACAAATACCAGCATATCCTTATTGGACTTTGTGCCTGGATCTTCCTGCAGAATATGCTGCAAAAGCTTCTTGGCTTTTTTGATATCCGAATCATAGGAAATTCCTACTTTAATTTCCAGGTTCCGCAGATTGCGGGCAGTTACATTAATGATCGTACTGTTGGACAATTTTCCATTTGGAATGATCACATGTTTATTGTCAATGGTGATCAGTGTGGTGTAAAACATCTCGATTTTATAAACTGTCCCTTCTGTACCACCACTTTGATCCTGAATGATGTAATCTCCAATCTGAAATGGTTTGAACAGAAGTAACATCACTCCGCCAGCCAGATTCTCCAGGCCACCCTGCAGGGCAAGACCGATGGTTACACCGGCGGTTCCAAGAAGAGCCGCTACCGAGGATTCTTTTACCCCGAAATTAGTAGCAATATTAAAAATCAATATGAGATAAAGCAGGAATTTACCAAAGGAGCAGATAAACTGGGCCACACCCTTGTCGATTCCGGTTTTTTCCATGGATTTTCTGGCTACCTTAAGAAACCATTTGATCAGCTTCGTTCCCACGTAGAACGCAACTATAGAAAGAACGACTTTCATCCCGAAACTGATCAGATCTGGAATATGACCATTAAAGTAAGTTTTAATCTGATCCCAGTTGGAGCTTACTTTATTCACTGTATCCTGCACAGTTTCCTGAACTGCGTTTTCTATTACCTGTCCTTCCAAATTCTCATCTCCTGTTTTCCACAGACACACTCTTATTTTCTGAGGTTATCCACCATCTACTGCACCACTCTCCACAGTATTAACTGTGCAGCCAGTATCAGCGGCACCCCGATACGGAATTTCCACTTCCTGGTCTTGTGATGGAAAAACTGCATTCCAAGAAGCGCTCCGGCAGAACCGCCAATGGCAGCTACCGCCAGAAGCTGGGCTTCCGGGATACGCCACTGCTTCCTGATTGCTTTTTGCTTATCTATGCCGTACATCCCGAAAGCGACTATGTTTATTATGATAAGATATATGATAATTACATTTTGAATCATAGATTTACCAACTCATTCTACAAACATTGAATCTGTAACATAATATTTTTTATTTATTCAATCCCTTCATGGAAAGGCTGATACGGTTCTTCTTCTCATCAACTCCGAGAACACGTACTTCCACGATATCACCAACACTTACAGCCTCCAGCGGATGCTTAATAAATTTCTCACTCATCTGGGAAATGTGAACAAGTCCATCCTGGTGAACTCCGATATCAACGAAAGCTCCGAAATCAATTACGTTGCGGACAGTTCCCTTCAGGATCATTCCCTCTTTCAGATCCTTGATATCCAGTACGTCCGTACGAAGAATCGGTTTCGGCATTTCGTCACGCGGGTCACGGGCCGGTTTCTCAAGCTCTTTTACAATGTCGCGAAGGGTAATCTCACCGATTTCCAGCTCTGCTGCAGTCTTCTTGTAATCCTTAATCTGTCTGGAAAGTCCTGCAAGCTTACCTCCTTCAATATCCTCAGCTGAATATCCCAGCTTCTCAAGAAGCTTGGAAGCTGCCTCGTAGCTCTCCGGATGAACGCTTGTAGCATCAAGAGGATTAGAACCGCCTGTAATACGCATGAAACCTGCGCACTGCTCGAAAGCCTTCGGTCCAAGCTTGGCAACCTTGAGAAGATCTTTTCGGCTTGTGAAACGACCATTTTCCTCACGATAAATTACAATATTTTTCGCAATTGCCTTGGAAACACCGGAAATATACTCAAGAAGGGAGGCGGAAGCAGTATTTAAATCTACGCCGACTTTATTTACAGAATCCTCTACCACACCAGTCAGTGCCTCACCCAGTTTCTTCTGGTTCATGTCATGCTGGTACTGACCTACACCGATGGATTTCGGGTCAATCTTAACAAGCTCTGCCAGAGGATCCTGCACACGTCTTGCAATAGATGTGGCACTTCTCTGTCCTACATCAAAATTAGGGAATTCCTCTGTTGCAAGTTTACTTGCGGAATATACAGAAGCACCTGCCTCATTGGTGATAACATACTGTACTTTTGCTTCCGGAATCTCTTTCAGCATATCTACAATAACCTGCTCAGATTCTCTGGAAGCTGTACCATTTCCCACAGAGATCAGGGAAATACCATACTTTTTGATCATAGCTTCCACCGTATCCTTGGCAGCACGGATCTTCTTCTCATTGGTTGGTGCAGTTGGGTAAACAACAGTTGTATCCAGCACCTTTCCGGTAGGATCTACAACAGCCAGCTTACAGCCGGTACGGAAAGCCGGATCCCAGCCGAGGACAGTCTGTCCTGCGATTGGAGGCTGCATAAGAAGCTGCTCCAGGTTTTTGCCAAAGACTTTAATCGCACCGTCTTCTGCCTTCTCAGTCAGATCACTTCTGATCTCACGCTCAATAGCCGGCGCAATAAGACGCTTATAGCTGTCCTCTGTTACCTCTTTCAAAATTGGTGTAGTAAACGGATTCTCACGAGTGATCACCTGTTTCTCCAGATAACGGATAATATCCTCCTCTGGTGCTGCGACCTTGATTGTCAGGAATTTCTCCTTCTCACCACGGTTCAATGCCAGTACACGGTGACCAGCAAGCTTCTTAACCGGCTCTTCAAACTCATAATACATCTCATAAACAGACTGTGCCTCCGGATCCTTTGCCACAGAACTGATCGTTCCTTTCTTTGCAGTAAGGTCACGGATGTGAATTCGGTAATCTGCCTCATCAGAGATATGCTCTGCAATAATATCCTTTGCCCCGGCAATGGCATCTGCCACGGAAGCAACCTCTTTTTCCTCAGAAACAAAGGCTTCTGCTTCTTCCTCGATAGACTTGTTTGTCATCTGGAGCATAATGATATTTGCCAGCGGCTCCAGTCCTTTTTCCTTGGCAATGGTAGCACGGGTACGTCTCTTCGGACGGTATGGACGGTAAAGATCCTCTACCACTACCAGTGTCTGTGCAGCCAGAATCTGTGCCTTCAATTCTTCTGTCAGCTTGCCCTGATCCTCAATGCTGGAAAGCACCTGATTCTTCTTGTCCTCCAGATTGCGAAGGTAGGTCAGTCTCTCATTTAAGTTACGAAGCTGCTCGTCGTTTAAAGTTCCGGTAGCTTCTTTTCTGTATCGTGAAATAAAGGGAATGGTGTTTCCCTCATCAATCAATTTAACGGCAGCTTCAACCTGCCATTTTTCCACCCCAAGTTCCTGGGTGATTACCTGTAAAATATCCATTTTTTCATTCTCCTCTTGTTGCTTGTATTTCTGTATGAACATTCTTAGTCACAGAATCAATCAATAATTGATAATTCTTTCGAAATTTCCTACATGCTGTAGTATTCCAGATATTCTATGCCTCTGAATTATAATCATCATTTCTGTCATTTCTGTAACCATCACTATTTTCTGCATTATATCTGCTTCCGAAATTTGTCTCTTCGTTAAATCCATTTCCGTCTGCATTATAATAACTACCCGCGGTGAATCCGTCGCCTGGCAGTCTGTGATCCAGTTCTCCGTTCAGATCCCGGTAAAATGCCACCATGGACATTTCCATATACGGCATGATCCAGAAAAGTGCAATATAAAACGTAAACACTGATAAAAATAAAACTGGGATAAAACTAAGGTTCAGCTTGATGTATCTCCACATATTTCCTTTCATCAGTACAGCACTCTCCTTCAAAGCCTGTATTCCTCCAAGCATTGGATCATCTGCCATAAGGAAATAAGTCATGGCGAATGGAATGGAGATCAGGAAATTCAATACCGTACTTACTGCCAACAATACCATTGTAGTGGATAACCACTGGATCTGTGATTCCACAGTAAGTCCCGGATCGGTTGTATAGCTCACATAATAATAAGGAATTGCAGTGATCACCTGAATCAGCGCCAGCACAAACCCTGCAATGATCACTCTGTCTGGCTGATTCCGGAAAAAGTATCCCAGGTCTGACAGGGAAAATTCTTTTCCCCTGGAAATATTCAGCATCATGTAGCCCATTCCAGCCGAAACAATTCCCACGATCAGAGATACGATCAGCATAAAGATTTCGCTAAGTGCAAGATCCAGGGCAGATGTTCCGGAAAACAGATTCGTGGAAAGAACTGTTCCCAACAGATTTAATCCATATACCGCCAGAAGCCCAAGGATCACCGTGCCATAATGCCCCTGCAATGCGGTTTTCGCCTGTCTTTTTATCTCTTTCGTTGTTCTTTTTTTCATAATCATCATTCTCCCTTGCAGTGAAACAGCAGGCCGGGACTTTACTGCATCCCGGCCATCTTGCTTTCCACTACGCAAAAGCATTTCCATTAAAAGTTCTTTTATCCAAACTATCCCAAAGGCTTTCTGCAAGCTATGCTATGCAGTCCGTTTACTTCCCCAGAAAAACAGCGCTACCGTACCAGGACCAGTATGGCTTCCAATGGTGGTTCCAATGTTGTTGATCTCAACCTTACCATTCAGCTTCGGGAAACGCTCTTCCACCATCCTTGCCACTTCTCTGGCATCCTCTATGCAGGCAGACTGGGAAATATAACATTTTCCAGAATAATCAAGTCCACCCTCTGCGTACTCTTCCATTTTATCCACAATTGCACGGATTACTTTCTTCTTGGTGCGGATCTTATATCTTGGAATCAGTTTTCCCTGATCATCCATATTTAAAAGCGGGCAGATATTCAACATAGTACCGAAAAAGCCGCTGGCCTTGGAAATGCGGCCGCCTCTGATATAAAACGTAAGATCTGTGGAAAAGAACCAGTGGTGCACATTCAGCCTGTGTTCCTTGGCCCATGCAAAAACCTCTTCTATAGATTTGCCCTCATCTCTGAGGTCTGCCAGGCGGTCCATGAAAAGTCCATATCCGGAAGACGCTCCAAGAGAATCCACAACCAGGATCTTCCGGTCCGGATATTTTTCCTCCAGCTCTTCCTTTGCAATATTGGCAGAATTGACAACACCGGAAATCCCGGAAGACAGACATACATGAAGCACATCCTTGCCTTCTTTCAGAAACCCTTCAAAATATGCTTCAAATTCCTCTGCGTTTACCTGTGAGGTCTTCGTCATAGCTCCATCCTGCATGGCTTTGTAAAACTGGTCAAAGGGCATAGACTGCCCCAGATCATCTGCATATTCTTTTCCATCCAGTTCATAATGAAAGCAGATATAGGAAATATTTCTCTTCTCAAAATGTTCTTTTGTAAGATCTGCTGTAGAACAGCAGCTGATCACATAGTCGCCCATATTTCCCCTCCTGTTACTCTTAAATTCCTGATTAGATTACCGGAATCTGCCTTTTTGAAAATGCTCCGGTAATACTTATTCTGGTAAAATTTCATTCAAGTATTCAACACTTGCCACGGTATCCGGATCTTCGTCCTTGTTGAACCAGAACTGGGCACGGTTATCGATTTTTGTATCTGCTGTTTTGTAGATATTCAGATAATCCCCATCCTCTGCATATTCATAGCCTTTCGCCTCTGCTGCAGCGATCAGATCTGCCTTTTTCGCACCCAGGGTATAACCACCTGAAAGCTTCAGGGTAAGTGCCTCACTGTCGTAAGAACCAATCTCCAGATCACGTACAAAGCAGTTCTCAATGGAAGTTGCGTTCTGTGTAAAGTTATATACGCTGAAGTGTACACTCTGGTTATTCTTCATCATATCTACAAATTCCAGATCCCGGCCGGCAACATAAGCATCGTCTGCAACATCCTGAAGCTCCCAGCCGTTTGCCAGAAATGCTGATACAGGTGCCGGAAGTGAATACAGATCACCACAATACTCAACCTGTGGTGCCAGTATATCATCCCTCAGCTCAGTTGGAGCAGTATAGGAAGATACGATTTCCGGAACCTCATCACTTACGCTTCCCTTGTCAAATCCCTCTGGTTCAACATAGTTGCGCAGATCTATTTCCTTCAGGGTATTGTCATCTTTATATACACTCAGACGGATTTCCTCATAATAGTCCTTGGAATAAGTATACTGGGTATACAGATCACCCTCGTATGTGTCACTTGGATCCCCGTATGCAGCTTTAATATCTTCCAGTGAGGATTTTCCCATTATGATTCCACCTGGCAGTTCCACAGGTGTGGAGCCTGCATCAAAATCGTAATTTGCATTAATATCAATACCTGCTACCAGACATTGATTCACAGGTACTTCATTAATTCCAAGATTTATAACATCTACAGAAATCCGGTCATCCCCTTTATAGAAGCTGATCGAGCCATAAGAATTGGTACTGACTCCCATTTCCGGATCCTCATTTTTGCCAAGGGTCCAGTCCTGCGCTGCAAACTCTTCATAATACATTGGGAACTGGTAGACCTTATCCCCGATCTTAATCTGAAAGTCATAGAGATTATCTGACAGCTCAGTGGCAGATGCCTGGTCTGTACCTGTTTCTTCACTGGCTGCTTCCGTTTCGCTGGCTTCTGCGTCTTCACCAACAGCCTCCGCTGCTTCTGTCGTCTCTGTGTCCTGTGCCTCGGCATAGCTCATTACCGGTGCCGCACACAGACACATTGCTGTAAAAAACACTCCCAATACCTTTCTTTTCATACAGAAATTCCTCCTTAGTATGTTTATACTTATCATTCATGGCTTTTCCAGAAAAGCTGACACCCCTATCAGCTTCATTTATGAAGATAACCTTCTACATACATAATCCTGGAATCAGCCAAAACAATACATACATTACGGTCAGTCGGCAAGCCCGAATGCGTCATGTACCGCGTTCATGGCTTTGATTCCGTCTTTTTCATTGATCAGTACTGTAATACGGATCTCGGATGTGGAAATCATATTGATGTTTACTCCTTCATTGTAAAGGCTCTCAAACATCTTCGCTGCCACACCTGGATTGCTGAGCATACCGGAACCTACAATAGAAAGCTTGGCGATATTACGCTCAGAATGAAGCTCCTTAAAGCCAAGGCGCTCCTGATTTTCTTCCAGGGCTGCCACAGCGTCCTCCAGATCATCCTTATTTACCGTAAATGAGATATCCTTTGTTCCTGCCCGTCCAATGGACTGCAGGATCACATCTACATTAATATTTTTCTTTGCAAGGGTATCAAATACCTTAAACGCAACTCCTGGAACATCCTTAAGTCCAAGCACTGCGATCCTTACCGCATCTGTATCCAGCGCAACTCCGCTGATCAGCATTCTTTCCACGCTAACAACCTCCTTAACTACCGTTCCTTCACTGTTATTCAGGCTGGAGCGAACCACAAGAGGTACTCCATATTTCTTCGCCATTTCCACAGAACGGTTGTGAAGTACGCCCGCTCCTGATGTAGCCAGATCCAGCATCTCATCATATGTGATCTCTTTCAGCTTTCTGGCATTTGGAACTTTACGGGGATCGGCTGTATAAACGCCGTCCACATCTGTATAAATCTCACAGGCATCTGCATGAAGTGCTGCCGCCAGTGCTACTGCAGTCGTATCCGAACCGCCCCTGCCCAGAGTGGTATAATCATCATACTTATCAACCCCCTGGAATCCGGTAACGATCACGATCCTGCGTGCATCCAGCTCACGGCGGATACGCTCTGTATCGATTCTTTTTAATCTTGCATTCTGATGGCTGCTTGTGGTGTGCATAGTCACCTGAAAGGCATTCAGGGAAACAGCCGGGACTCCCAGCTTATGCATCACCATTGCCATCAGGGATACGGACATCTGCTCGCCAATGGTAAGCAGCATATCCATCTCACGCTTCGGTGGCTTATCGTCCATATCATGAGCCATACTGATCAGCTCATCTGTATACTTTCCCATGGCAGACAAAACAACTACCACGTCGTTTCCTTTTTTATATTCTTCGATACAGCGGTTGGCAACATTATACATCCTCTGCTTGTCGCCAACAGAAGTACCGCCGAATTTCTTAACTATCAGCATAGTTTATCCTTTCACGCTGTCAGTTTCCGTTATTTTATTCTATTATCTGCCGGTGCAGATGTTTCTTTGGTTCAGTCTTTTACACGGATCATGCCAAGCACATTTTCTCCGAGAGCTTTCACACGCTCTTTGTACTCGCCCTGTGTCATCTTTGGAGTTACGAAACCAAACTCCTCTGGAAGGGAATCCAGCTCGATCACTGTATCAACCTTGCCAAATGCTTTATCCACTTCGTCAAGGGAGGTATCCTTCACACGGACAAAGAAACGTCCCTCTACAGAATCCGGATCCATAAGAGTCATTTCTTCATTGCTCCAATTGGTAGCAATAGTGTCATGAAGATGACCAGCTGCCTCAACAACATCAGCAACGACCGCACTTGCAGTAGGAAGCTTACCAGCTCCGCTTCCATAGAACATAGCGTCTCCAAGCATATTTCCATGAACGAAAATACTGTTAAATACACCGTTTACACTGTAAAGCGGATTCTCCTGTCCTACAAGAAATGGCGCTACAAGTGCATAGAAAGAATCTTCTCCTAAACGTCTGCTTGTACCAAGAAGCTTGATGCTTCTGCCCATTTCCCTTGCGTATTCCATGTCCTCAGGTGTGATCTTTGTGATCCCTTCTGTATAGACCTTTTCGAAATCCAGGAATCTGCCATAGGCAAGAGAGGAAAGGATCGCGATCTTACGGCATGCATCCTGTCCTTCCACATCAGCAGTAGGATCCGCTTCTGCATAGCCTTTTTCCTGGGCTTCTTTCAGAACGGTGTTGAAATCTGCACCTTCTGTATTCATCTTATCCAGCATGTAGTTGGTCGTTCCATTTAAGATTCCGGTAACCTCATCAAGCACATCTGCTGTAAGAGAACCATTTATCGCGCGGATAATGGGGATTCCACCGCCGCAGCTTGCCTCGAAAAGGAAATTGATCTCTTTCTCTTTCGCGATTTCCATAAGCTCAGGGCCATACTTGGCAACCAGGGCCTTATTGGAAGTGCACACGCTTTTGCCAGCTTCAAGTGCTCTCTTGGCAAAAGTATAGGCAGCACCGGTTCCACCCATAACTTCCACTACAATATCAATTTCCGGATCATTTACGATCTGCTCAAAATCATGAACAAGGATCTCTTCTACCGGGTCTCCAGGAAATTCCCTGAGGTCCAGAACATATTTGATTCTGATTTCTTCTCCGGCTCTTTTGTTAATGATCTCATGGTTGGTGCGGATGACTTCTACTACACCGCTTCCAACTGTGCCATATCCTAACACTGCAATATTTATCATCTGTCCGTTACTCCCTGCCTAATATTTTTAAATAATGGATTCCTTCCATCTGTTCAATGTCATCCACCATTGCCTCTGCATCCCCCTCTCCCTGAAGGATCTGTACACTTAAGGTAAGAGTGGCAATACCACTAATGGGAATACTCTGATGTATGGTCAGAATATTGCCATGATTCTCTGCAATAGCCCGAAGAACATTCGATAAAATTCCTGGTTCATCGTCCATCTGTATAATGAATGTGATGGTTTTCCCCTTGGCTTCCTCATGGAATGGGAAAATGTCATCTTTATATTTATAGAAAGAACTCCGGCTGATTCCTACGGCATCTGCCGCCTCCTGAACCGTCGCTACACGCTTGGACTCTAAGAGCTTCTTCGCAGCGACCACATTCAGGAGTACTTCTGGCACAGCCCGTTCCCGCACCACAAAATATTTATTCTTATCTGTCGTCTTTGGCATTTAAATTTACTCCGCCGGTTTCTTGGCAAGCGCGATCCATTTCAGATAGGCATTGATGAAAATATCAATACCACCATCCATAACCGCATCAACATTTCCGGTTTCTTCATTGGTACGATGGTCTTTCACCATGGTATATGGCTGCATAACGTAAGAACGGATCTGGTTACCCCAGCCGATATCGGTTACCTCACCACGGATTCCGGAAAGCTTGGCTTCTGCCTCCTGCTGTTTCAGAAGATATAACTTCGCTTTCAGCATCTGCATAGCCTTATCTTTATTCATATGCTGGGAACGCTCATTCTGACACTGTACCACGATTCCTGTAGGGAAATGGGTGATACGGATAGCGGATGAGGTCTTGTTGATATGCTGTCCACCGGCACCGCTGCTTCGATAGGTATCAATACGGATATCCTCGTCATTGATCTCTACATCCAGGTCTTTCTCAATATCCGGCATTACATCGCAGGATACAAAGGAGGTCTGACGTTTTCCGGCCGCGTTAAACGGGGAAATACGCACCAGACGGTGTACACCCTTCTCTGATTTCAGAAGTCCGTATGCATTCTCTCCATTTACCTGGAAGGTAACGGATTTCACACCTGCTTCATCGCCATCCAGATAGTCCAGCACTTCAATGGAAAAGCCCTTGCGGTCAGCCCAGCGTGTGTACATACGATACAGCATGCTGCACCAGTCACAGGCTTCTGTACCACCGGCTCCTGCATTCAGCTTGATAATGGCGTTCTCACTGTCATACTCTCCTGAGAGAAGAGTCTTCACGCGGATGCTGTCAAACTGAGCCTGGAATTCATCCAGCATTTCCTGGATTTCCTCGATCATGGACGGATCATTTTCCTCATAGCTCATCTCGATCAGGGTCTCCATATCTTCCATCTGTGTCACCAGATTCTGATAGGTTTCCATGTCGTCCTTCATGCTCTTTAATTCTTTCATTTTCTTCTGGGATACTTCTGCATTGTCCCAGAAGTCTGGCGCTTCCATTTCGCGCTCTAATTCTTCAACCCGCTTCTCCTTGTTAGCCAGGTCAAAGTGAATCCCTCACTTCCACTAATGGTTCTGTGTATGTTGCAAGAATGCTCTTGAACTGGTCTAATTCAACCATAGCTTCACCTTCTTTCTTATATTTCTCCAACAATGCCGCCTTTTAGAGGATGGTTAAAAGCCCCCGGACGACACACAGACTTTCAAACTATACAATAGCATATTTAGGGGCAAATTACAATAAAAAGCCGCCAGGGGACTCTATTGCAATTTTTTCTCAAATATGGGTTTTACAATTACTTGAAAAATCCCTTTATTTCTTTTATCATTAAGGAATGTTCCTTTCATGATCCGTAACGCCCAAGTATAACAAAATTAGACATGTTATCTTAGAGAGACTATTTCTGAATTGCTTTTTGGAATTTAGCAAAAATGAGGTATTTTATTTGAAAAAGAAAGAATTTATATTTATTAGTGCACTTCTGGCATTTTCAATACTGCTTTGTCTGTATGTTTATGTAGTTCCCCATGGCAAATACGGTTCTATCCAGATCACGGTAAATGGAGAACTTTATGGTACTTATTCCCTTGGAAAAGACCAGGTAATCCAGATTGGTGATACAAATGTCTGCGAGATCAAAAATGGGGAAGTAAAAATGACAGAAGCCGACTGCCCGGATCATCTTTGCATGAAACAGCCTGCAGTTGGCAGTTCAGGCGGTTACATTGTATGCCTGCCGAACAAAGTGGTAATTCAAGGAGAGGGCGGTTCAGATTCCCAGGATTCTTCTGGCGGATTTGACGCAGTGGTGTAATGTGATGAATCAGAAAAAAACAGCATATCTTGGGCTGTTCGCAGCCATTGCCATTATTTTCGGCTATGTAGAATCCCTGATTCCTTTTTTTGCCGGAATTCCCGGTATGAAGCTTGGCCTTGCCAATCTTGCCGTACTTTTTGTCCTGGAAAAATACACCTGGAAGGAAGCAGCCCTGGTTTCCCTGGTGAGGATCCTCATCATTGGATTTATGTTTGGAAATGGTTCCAGCATTATGTACAGTCTGGCAGGCGCTACCCTTAGTCTGATGGTAATGGTATTCGTAAAGAATAAGATTGGCTTCGGACATCTGGGCGTCAGCGTTGCCGGCGGTGTTTCCCATAATATCGGACAGCTTCTGGTGGCGGTTCCTGCCACCCATACAGTTGGATTGTTATATTATTATGCACCGGCGCTGATGGTGTCCGGAGTGGTCACGGGACTGCTGATCGGAGTATTGACAAGGGAAGTTCTTAAAAGAATCCCCTAACTACGCCGACCGGACTCCTGCTTATGTCGAAAAAAATCCTCCAGGCAGTAATTTTTACTGTTCCCTGGAGGATTTTTTCTGTTTCCGCATTAATAGATAGCTTCTTACTTATAGATAACTTCTTTTTTATTTTATTTCCAGTCCGCTTACTTCGTATCCATCTTTCATCAATTCAAACTGATCCATCATTCCGTCTGTCACATACACATTTTTGTCCTCATCCACAAATACGGCTTCTGCCCCATATTTTTCCAATAAGGGACCAGCCTTTTCCATGCCAAGAACAAAGCAGGCTGTAGAAAGTCCATCTGCCAGATATCCCTGGTCGCAAACGATTGTCACAGAAGTCAGCCCATTCCATACCGGATAACCGGTTTCTGGATCCAGAATGTGGTGGTAACGCTTTCCATCTTCCATAAAATATTTCTCATAATCACCGGAAGTAGAAAGGAACTGTCCGTCTTCCAGAGTGATCACCCCAAGATAATCTCCTTCTGTATCCCTGGGATCTGTAAGAGCAATCTTCCAGGCGCTACCGTCGGGCTTTTGCCCATAGGTTAATACGCTGCTGCCCCCAAGATTCAGGATCATACCGGAAACCTCCGGCTGGGTTTTCAGGTAGTCCACGATCAGGTCACAGCCCATTCCCTTTCCCACCGCCCCAAGATCCAGGGTACAGCCATCCAGAAGCGTCACCTTGTTTCCATCCAGCTGGATTTTTTCATAGCCAACGGCCGGAAGGAGCTGGTCAAGCTCAGATTGCTCCGGTATGTGGGCATTTTCGCCGCCAATATCCCACAGGCGGATAATTTTCCCAAGAGTGGGGTCAAATGCCCCATCCGAATCCTCCGACAGCTGACGGATTTTCCCAAGATCTGCTGCAAGCTCGTCGGAAACCTCTACGGTTTTACCATCTGCCGCATTTAACCGGGAAATCTGGGAGCCTTCATCTGTCCATGACAAAAGGCTTGTCTCCATTTCCCGCAGCTTTTCTCCAATCTGTGTGTTAATATCTTCCCCAGAAGTATATAAGGTTTCTGAAACCACCGTATCCATTGCAAAATCTGTGTTTGTGTATTTTTCAACGTCATCCGCATACACAACTGTAGTTGTCCTTACGGATGAAACTGCTAATAATGATGCGCCCGCCACACCTGCAAGCATTGCCTTACCAGCAATGCCTCTAAATGTTGGTTTTCCTGCCTGGTGCGGTTTTAGCGTATTCTTTTTTTTGTGTTCCACTGGAACCAGTTCTTTTCTTTTACTCATTTTCCATTCTTTCTACTACGGTATTGTTCTACTATGTCATTTTTCTACTATATCATTTTTTCTTTCCGTCTTGCTCATCCTGTCTTTCAAGAATTCCGATCCTTATATTTTTCTTCGGACAGATTCCCGGGCAGGCATGACAGCAGATACATTCTCCTGAAAGGGGAGTATCACCGTCAATGTCAAGATGAGCCGGGCATCTTTTTTTGCATGCACCGCACTTCGCCGGACAAATACTTCTGTCACGATTAAATAATGCAGACGGTACTATAGGCATTATAGCAAAAACTGCTCCCATTGGACAGAGAAACTGACAGAAAAATCGTTCCTGGGTACACATCCCGATCATAATCAGAATCAGTAAAATAATCCCAATTTTGTATGCTGCTCCTGGTATCCTTCCTGCTGTCAGCATGGAAAACACATCCCATGGGCTCATTCCCTGAAGCCTGCCATACCAGCCTGTCAGAATGGAACCAAGCAGGATCAGAAGCCAGATATACTTCACCTTCTGGAGAACCCGGACCGTCTTTTCAGAATAGCCGTGACGCCCCTTTTTATGGAACAGCTTCTGTCTGATAAATACTGTCAGCTCATACAAGGCATCTCCCAGCGACCCAAAGGCACAGGCATATCCGCAGAAATGCCTGCCAAATAAACAGGTAAAAACAAGCAGCACTGCAGTCACATCCAGAAAGGAATTCCATGTAATAGCTTCATGAGCCGCAATTGCCTGGAAAATAGATTTCACCCCTGCAAATGCTGTTGAAAATAATGCAGGTGCAAAGATGAAAAACAGAAGCTGTATCACGGCGCGGAGCAACCGGATTTTTCTCTGTCTTTTTTTCATGGATTTTCCGCCTTTCCAAGTGCATCATTTACAGCATTGATGATACCTGTAGAACTAAAGGTAGCTCCGGAAATGGTATCTACATCTGTGCTTTGTGCCGCCAGGATCGTGCTGATCACCCCTTGTCCCTGGGCAAGATATGCAGAATCTTCCCCCGGTGCACTTACTACCTGAATATCTGTTATGGTATCATTCTCAAGAGTAACCTGAACCTGGATATTCCCTCCAAATCCCTGGCCATCTCCTGTGTAGGTTCCATTTTTGTAGGCAAGATCAGCATCTTCCTCTGTTTCTTCTGAAGAATCATTCCTTGTGCCATCGGTATCTTCTTCCGTTTCGTCATTTCCATTCCCGTTATCATTATTCTCTTTATCTGTGCTATCCTTCTTTTTCTCTTCTTCCGCCTTTTTCTTCGCTTCTTCCTGGGCTTTTGCCGCTTCCTCTATTGCACTTAAGATTTCATCCTGCTGCTTTTCCAGAGCTTCCACTTTCGTAGTCAGACTGGCCAGCTGCTGGTCTTTTTGGGTATCGCTGTCTTTTTTTTGCATGGAATTATATCCCAGGACAGCGCCTATGATCAGAATAAGACATAAAACTCTCATAATAAAACTCTGGTATTTCATGGGTTAAGCTCCTTTTGCCTGATTTAATGCGTTTTTGAATGCCTGGATAATTCCCTTGGAGGAATAGGTGCAGCCAGATACGGTATCTACACCATCTGCAGACTGATTTCCCAGCACCTGTCCAAGGATTCCATTCCAGGCATCTTCTACATAATCCTCGTCATCATAGGAGGTATATGTGGCGCTTGCGATCTGACCTCCCGCTATGGTCACGGTAACCTGTACGCTGTCAGGTCCGTCATTGCCTTCCCCGATACCAGTGTAGGTGCCATCTTTATACACGCCTGCCGGAACAGGTTCTGGCGCTTCTGTTGGTTCCGGAGTACTTGTGGGCTGCGGGGCTTCGGTCGGCTGCGGCACACTGGTTGGCTGTGGGACATCTGTTGGCTTCGGTGCGTTTGTTGGCTGCGGGGCTTCGGTTGGCTGTGGCGCACTGGTTGGCTGCGGCGTATTCGTCGGCTGTGGCGTATCCGTCGGTTTCGGGGTGCCCGTCGGTTGTGGTGCGCTTGTGGGCTGTGGCGTTACAGATGGCTTCTCTTCTGTATTTCTCGCCTGCTCCAATGCAGCTTTCGTGGCGTCCAGAATACCAGTGGAAGAAAATGTGGCTCCACTGACCGTATCAATTCCTTCTGCACTTTGTTTTTCCAGGATCTGAGGCTGTATTTTTCTCCATGCTTTATTAAAAAAGCTTCTTGTGTCAGAATTGGTATTTGCAATTTCTGTAATTTTGCCGTCTTCCACTGTCAGACTTATGTTAACCATTCCAGAATATCCATAGGCCGACGCAGAATAGGTACCATCCTTCCATGTTTTTACCTGTGATGGATAATCTGACGGAACATCCGGATTCTCATTGCCAGAATCATCTGCCGGAGCATCTGGGGACGCAGTTGGCTGCGGTGCTTCGGTTGGCTGCACAGTGACAGGAATCTGTGTAGGTACAGGCGTGATTTCCCCTTTTTCCCCAGCTGTGGAATCTGCATTTGCCTGGGAAAGAGCCTGGGAAAGGGCTCCTAGAATTCCGTTGGAGGAAAAAGTAGCTCCACTGACCGTATCTACACCGGACAGACTTTGTCTGGCAAGCACATCTGCCTTGATCGTACTCCATGCCTTATTGAAAAATTCCGGCGTATCGGTATTGGTATTGGTTATTTTCTTAATTTTTCCTTTTTTAATGGTAACCTGTACAGTTACAATGCCATCAAAGCCTTCTGCCTGTCCTTCAAAAACACCATCTTTATAGTTTACAGTTGTATCCTGCTTAGGCTTTTTGGATGGCTTGGGCGTCGGTGTAGGTGTGGTTTTTTTGCCACCAGCAGCTTTTCCAAGAGCGTTTTGTACGGCCTGGATGATTCCATTAGAAGAATATGTCGCGCCACTGATTGCATCCACATTGGGTGACTGGCTGGAAAGAATCCTGCTGATCACTCCTGTTGCGGAAGACAGATAAGACCCCGTTTCGCCAGAGGCACTTAAAATATCTATTGCAGTGATTTTTCCTCCAGATACCGTCACCTGAACCGTGATCGTACCCCCGAAACCAGTTCCACTTCCCTGATAAGTTCCATCTTTATAGCCATCCTCTGGTACTTCTGTGGTGGGTGTGGTAGTAGTCCCCTGCCCTTGTCCGGACGCTTCGGCTGATTTTACAGGCAAAATCTTTGAAGCACCTTTTTGTATGCCTCCCTTTTTTAACGTTGTTTTCGAATTCTTTTCATCCGTTGAAGACGATTTATTCTTTCCACTTTCTGTTTCATCCTCATCTTCATCGGAATAAGCGGTCTTCATCCAGCTTCCCAGTTCCTGGGAGTTTACAATCGTTTTTTCTTCCGTAGCTGTCTGGGGCTTTACCCCCATAATCTGAGTTCCTGCTGCTGCCACTGCTGCGATCACCACCGCAGCCGGAACAAGCTTCACCAGATTTTTTTTATCAAAAGGACTTTTATTGTTGTCTGTGTTTTTCATGCTGTCTCCTGTTATTTTTCTTCTGCCGGATCATCCAGCTGCTTTTCCTGTTGTTTACAAAAGCCGCAATTTCCTTATACAAGCAAAAGCAGGGGCTGTAAAAAAACGGCCCCCGTTTCTGCTTGTTTTCTATTTCCTGTTTTGTGTTTCTTCCTTTTTATTTTACTTTCACTTTGAACTTTTTGGATACTCCATTGCAGGTAACTGTGATGATTGCAGTTCCTTTCTTTTTGCCCTTTACAACACCCTTTGCAGTAACAGTTGCTACTTTTTTATTGCTGGTTTTATAAGTTACTTTTCCAGATGGTGTGGCTGTTGCCTTGATGGTTACTGTCTTGCCTTTTTTGATAGCTGCGGAAGACTTCGCCAGCTTCAGAGCCGGATTCTTAACCTGGATGGTAACCTTCGTGCTGTATTTTCCAACTTTTACAGTAATGGTTGTTTTTCCTGCTTTTTTAGCAGTTACAACACATTTGGAAGAAACCGTTGCAACCTTTTTGTTGCTGGAAGTATATTTCACAGTTCCACTGATCGCATTTTTGGTTGCTGTGATCTTCGTAGTCTTTAAGCCCTTTGTATAGATAACTGCATTGCCGGCTTTTGCTGTAACACCTGCCTGAACAACAGTCACATTAACCTTTACAGAAAGCTTTCCGGCAGTTACGGTAATGGTTGTGGTTCCTGCTTTCTTTGCAGTTACTTTACCATTTGCATCTACTGTTGCCACTGTAGGATCGCTGCTGGTAAATTTAGCTGCTTCTGTGATTCCGCTCTTTGTGACACTGATCACAGTTGTGCTGCCTGTTGTTCCACCAGCATAAATTGTAGAAGCCTGTGCTTTCGCTGTAAGAACCGGTGCAGGAGTTGGGGTTGGCTTTACAACCTCTTTTACAGTAACCTTGCTGGAAGCGCTCTTTCCGCCAAGAGTTGCAGTAATCGTAGCGGTACCTGCTTTTACAGCTGCCACTTTACCGTTTGCATCTACTGTTGCAACTTTTGCGTCACTGCTTGTCCAGGTAACGGTGCCTGTCAGGTTCGTAGTTACCTTTAATGTTGTAGTTGTGTTTTTGTCTGTATCTAATGCTGCTGTTTCTGCACTTAAACTAAACTGGGCTTTCACAAGAGTATCCAGAGCTTCTCTTAAATGACCGATCTGCTCTTCCACACCATAAGTGGTCTGCTCTTTGATGTTGGCAAGCATATCCTCGCATTCTTCCAGCTCATTTGCAATGCTGTCCTTGGCTGCTGCCCAGCTCTCTGGTGTATAATCTGCTTCATTTAATGCTTTTGCTTCTGCGATGATATTTTCCAGTGGAGTGGAATCTGCATCTCCGGCAGGTCTTGCAATATTTTCCTCTGTTGCCTGGAATCTTACTGTATAATCTGCATATCCAAGGCCATATACGGTTAATGTCCAGTAACCAGTTCCATCATAACCTTCCGGAAGCTCACATCTTAAGGAATCGCTAAGTCCCAGCTGGATTCCCTGTGCTTTATGCATCCAGTTATCTGCTGCAAATTTTGTTCCATAAGACTGAAGCGGGGTGCTGTAGTTGCTGTCGTTTCCGTAGTAAGTCCATTTAACAGCCTGCATTGCAGCTCCAAGTCCGCCGTAGTTTCCAGTAAGGTCAACCCGGAGGAATTCTCCATAGGAACCATTTCCTGGTTTTACAGTAGCTGTGATTCCATCAGCTGTCTTCTGAGCCGCATCTTTCAGTCCAGAGTCAGAACCGTTTGCCCTTGCACTGAAGGTAAATGTTCCGTCTTCTGATTTTACTGCTGTTTTTAAGCCGTTGGTGTTTCCGTTTACTGCTGCAACTGCGCTGTAAGAAGCCAAATTACCTTCTCCATATCCACCAAATAACGTTCCGCCATTTTCTACAACTGTATAAGCTTCTTTAAAAGCACTGTAATCTGCTCTGTTTACTTTTACCGGAACATATTTAAGTCCAGCCACTACATAATAGTCAATTGCTTCCCCATTCACAGTACCTCTTCCAAAAGCAACTTTACTTCCATCTGTAAGGATCATAGTCGCCTGGTCTTTCCATCCTGCCAGCTTATAGGAATTTCCAGCTGTTGTATAAACAGTTGCAATTGTCTGGAAGCTTCCTCTGTGAAGTCCATGGTTGGATGTAGCTCTTGTAACCGTATCAAATGCTCCAAGGTCTTTTTCTCCATGTCTGTCGATCAGATCTGAGGAAGCACTGCTGCCTGCGTTGAGAACATTTTCAGCAGCCCAGTACTGTGCCCAGGTAAGACCTGCATATACATATACACTTTCGCTGTAGGTAAAGGTTACATTTTCGTAGCCAGTTGCATACACAGTAACAGTATCGCCTTCTGCTACAGGTGCATTTGAAAAATCAAGTGTACCATCTTCTTTGACAACTGTTACCGCGCCTCTTCCTGTTGCAGCGTACTCTTTATCTCCGATCTTTACTTTGGAGATGGCCTTAACGTATGCCTCAAACTGCTCTGCTGTAATATCTTTTGCTGCAGCCAGCTTGATTTCATATTCGTTATATACTGCAGGCTTAACATCTGTTTTAGCTTCAAATGTTGTGCTTATAGGAGCATATTTTCCATTTGCATCTGAAATAACAACTTCATGCTGTCCCATTGCAAGATCTGCAATTTTTACAGTGTCATTTTCAGCCTCAGCTTTCACACCGTCTACCGTGTACACTTTACTGAAATCAGCCGGAAGCTCTGCGGAAAATTCAACCTTGAGTGCAGTATCAGAGGTTTTTACGTCTGCTGCTGTTGCTGTAACTCCGGTAATTACCGGTACATAGGTATCTTCAACATCAAAATTGATAATTCCTTTACTTGTATAATAAGTCACGCTGGAAATTGTTTTTCCCATCATGGATACATAATGTGCAGAGCTTACCGGGCCGCCATGAACGGTTGTTGTAAATCCCGTACTCCATGCCAGATGTCAGCCTCTCCAGATATTTTCCAGATGACGGAGGGCATATGTTGTTCCATCTGTAGTATTGATCACAGCGCCATAAATCTGGTCTGTGGAGGTATTTATGATGCTGCTTAATGCATCATCATTCAGATCAAGCTCATAGTCTCCATACGTGGTGTCTGTTGTAAAGGTGGAAGCAATAGATACGGTCTGCGTATTCATTCTCTGTATTGGCCCGAATGAAAAGTTTCCGTTTTCATCTACAGTCAGTTCTTTGTAATAAGAAGGTTCTTCCGTTAATGGATAGTAAGAATAATCTTCACTTTCAATCAGGGCATCTTTTCCGGTAAAAGTATTGGAGCTTGTCTGACCTCTGTTTGTAACTGTAATCGTCACGGAAGAATCATCCGTAATCTGCTTCAGATTTGCCAGAACAGACGGATCACTGATCTTTACCGGGAATGTCACACCTGCAAGATTGGTACCTTGGGCATCTGTATGATAAGCTGCATTTCCATTCATCATTCCTGCTGTTCTTGATCTATTCAGAGTAGCAGATGTAAATGCATCAACTTTTACATTATTATTGTTAAGCTGGGATCTGTAGAATGCTTCATAAGGAATATTCATCAGCACATATTCAATGCCTTCCACAGACTGAGCCTCCGACTGTGTTTCTGGCTCTGTTTCCCCGTCAGAAAAAAGCTCTGCATCAGAATCAGAAGTAAATTCCTCCTCAGTCTCCCCAGACTCAAATCCACTTCCTTCCTCTGCAGCTTCAAATCCGTTTTCAGCTTCTTCATAGCTGTCACTGTCATCAGTGCTCTCTTCGTATATGTCAGTAGCTTCCTCCTGGGTATATGCCTCTACAATGGCAGTTTCACCAGATGTAAAATCTTCTGCCATTACGCCAACCGGTGCGCTGGTCATTGCCACAACCACACTCATGATAATTGGAGCAATTTTCCTAAATAACTTTTTGTCAGTCATTTCCTTCCTCCTTTAACTTATGTTAGTTTTTCCTAACCGTTGTTTATTTTACAAAATTGTGTTAGAAATGTCTACCCGTTTTTCTTCTTAACATTGTACATTTTTTATCAATAAGAGGATGCTAAAATTCCGAAATCCGATATAAAAAGAACCCAGATACAGAAGTCTTCTTACTTCCATACCCAGGTTCTATATTCAGAAATCCATTATATTTTAAACAAATCATTTTCTTTTATGAAAAAAAGCTCTCTGCTACGCTTACATCTGCAATATATCCAACTGTCCCGGTCATAAAAATGGTTCCGTCCTCTTCGATGTCCACCTGAATCATGCCTCCAGGCTGGTTTACGTTAATCCGGTTTTCCATCAGACCTCTTCTGTAGGCTGCGATAGCCGCTGCGCAGCTGCCTGTTCCGGAAGCTTTCGTATATCCAGAACCCCGTTCCCAGATTTCAATCTCCAGATTTCCTTTGTCGATCTGACGGCAGATCTGCAGATTTACCCGTTCCGGAAAATCGTCCGCGTTTTCCACATAAGGTCCCAGCGCTTTCACTTTTTCCGGGGAGATCTGATCCATGAAAATAATGCAGTGTGGATTCCCAATCGTAAGACAGGTTGCCTTGTATTCTTTCTCATGGAATGTAAACGGCTCATTGACTACTTCCCGGATTTCGCCTGTTACCGGAATTTCCCTGGAGAGAAAAGATGCCTTTCCCATATTTACCCGAAATTCTGTAGCTCTGGCATTCAGACATTCGACTTCAATGGTTCCGGATAAAGTTTCAATGGCAAATTTCTTTTCTTTCACGTATTCATTATCCAGCAGATATTTTGCAAAAATACACACGCCATTTCCACTGATTGCAGCTTCGCTTCCGTCTGAATTAAAAATGCGCATTCCCATTTTTCCATTGATTTCTACCGGTCCATATAACACACCATCTGCCCCAAGACCAAATCCACGCTGGCAAAGAAGTGCTATTTTTTTGCCTTGCAGCTGCAACTGGTTTTTATTTGCATCCAGAACCAGATAATCATTTCCTAAGCCCTGATATTTCGTCATGATAATGCTATCTCTCATTTTCCCTTTTCCTTTCCAGCCTGATTTCTATTCTCGTTTTATTTCCAGAAGCGTTTCTTTTATATATAGTATATCGTTTATTTTTCCAATGTATATAGAAGAACTTGCTGATAATATTGCAAAAAATGCACTTTTTAACTTGTAAATAATGCACAGAGCGCATACAATGCTATTAAGAATAAAAGCTGTTTGGCTCTTGCCGGGGCAGTAATCGTGAATTCACCAGACTTACATGGTAGATTCATGTACAAAAGACTTTCTGTGATCTATAGCGCCAAAGAAAGGAAATAAAAATGGAATATTTCAACGAACCTACCGAAAAAACAGGTTATCTTGACCAGGAATTCCGGCTTTTTCATATCAAGGACCAGACCAGACAGGAATTTTCTTATCATTACCACGATTTTCACAAGATTATTATCTTTCTCTCTGGAAAGGCAGCTTACCATATTGAGGGGAAATCCTATTACCTGAAGCCCTGGGATATCCTGCTTGTAAACCGTCACGCCATCCACAAACCTGAAATTGATTTTTCCCTTCCCTATGAGCGTTTTGTATTATGGATCCGTGATGACATCGCATCCGTTGAACTGCTGCGCTGCTTCCAGAAAGCAGTTGACCGGAGCTTTAACCTGATCCGCCTGGATTCCGGAACACAGGAAAAACTAAAACAGCTGCTTTATGAACTGGAAGCCGCTTTAAAGGATCGGCAATTTGGAAGTGAACTTCTTGGGAACGCCCTGTTCACCCAGTTTATGGTTTACATAAACCGTATTTTTCTGGAAAAGCAGTATATTTTTGACACACATTCCTATAGCTGTGACTCCCAGATTGAAGAGCTTCTCCGCTATATCAACCATAATCTTGCAGAGGATCTGTCCATTGAGACCCTTGCCAGAAAGTACTATCTCAGTAAGTATCATATGATGAGAAAATTTAAAGAAGAGACAGGATACACCCTTCACAACTACATTGTAAATAAGCGGCTGCTTCTGGCCCGGACAAAAATCAGCGAGGGCATGCCCGTATTAAAAGCGGCGCAGGTCAGCGGTTTCGCAGACTACACCACATTTTCCCGCGCCTATAAGAAACAATTCGGCGCTCCACCAAGCCAGATGCTATAAATAACAAAAGAACGAATTTCCAAAGACATTATCTCTTCAGAAATTCGTTCTCTTTTAATTACACGTTAGCGGTCTTTCTTCCACAACACTGTTTATACTTCTTACCGCTTCCACAAGGACACGGATCATTTGGATAAACCTTGATTTCTTTTCTCTGAACCGGCTTGCGGACGCTGGAATCATCTTTGTTGGTTCCGGTAACCTTGGCAACCTGCTCACGCTCGATCTTCTGCTCCACATGAACATGATACAGCATTCTGACTGTATCTTCCTGAATGGAAGTGATCATGTTATTAAACATGTCAAAAGCAGCCATCTTATACTCAACAACCGGATCTCTCTGGCCATATGCAGTCAGGCCGATACCCTGGCGGAGGATCTCCATATCATCAATGTGATCCATCCACTTGCTGTCAATGCTCTTCAGAAGGATAACACGCTCAAGCTCACGCAGCTGCTCTGGCTCCGGGAACTCAGACTCCTTCGCTTCGTAAAGCTTCACAGCCTCTTCCTTGATGAGATGCTTCATCTCATTCTTTTTCTTGCCTTTTACTTTCTCTTCTGTAAGCGGCTCGATCGGAATGATCTGGCGAAGTACGGTATTGAACTCGTTCAGATCCCACTCTTCAGAATCCACATCATCAGAGAAGCACATATCTACTGCATTATCTACGATATCTGTGATCATCTTGTAAATGGCATCGCGCATGTTCTCACCGTCCAGAACCTGACGGCGCTCTTTATAAATAATCTCACGCTGCTCATTGTTAACCTGGTCATAGTCAAGAAGATTCTTACGGATACCAAAGTTATTAAACTCGATCTTCTCCTGGGCTTTCTCAATCGCATTGGAAAGCATCTTGTGCTCGATCTGCTCATTCTCAGCAACACCGAGAGAAGTAAATACCTTCATCAGACGCTCAGATCCGAACAGTCGCATCAAGTCATCCTCAAGGGAAATGTAGAAACGGGATTCTCCCGGATCTCCCTGACGTCCGGAACGTCCACGCAGCTGGTTATCAATACGTCTGGACTCATGGCGCTCAGTACCGATAATTTTCAGTCCGCCAGCTTCTCTGGCTACATCATCAAGCTTGATATCCGTACCACGTCCAGCCATGTTGGTAGCGATGGTAACTGCTCCGGCCTGACCTGCCTGGGCTACGATCTCCGCCTCAAGCTCATGGAACTTGGCATTCAATACGTTGTGCGGAATTCCCTCTCTCTTCAGCATACGGCTGAGAAGCTCAGAAGTCTCAATGGTGATCGTACCAACCAGTACCGGCTGCTGTTTCTCATGGGCTTCTTTTACAGACTGGACAACTGCATTGAACTTCTCTTTCTTCGTCATGTATACAGCGTCTTCCAGATCCTTACGCTGAACCGGCTTGTTGGTCGGGATCTCAACAACGTCCATGGCGTAGATATCACGGAACTCTTTCTCCTCGGTAAGGGCAGTACCGGTCATACCGCCTTTCTTATCATACTTGTTAAAGAAGTTCTGGAATGTGATGGTCGCAAGGGTCTTGCTCTCACGTTTTACCTTAACATGCTCTTTCGCCTCGATTGCCTGATGGAGACCATCTGAGTAACGGCGGCCCGGCATGATACGTCCGGTAAATTCATCGACGATCATAACCTCGTCATCTTTTACAACGTAGTCCTGGTCGCGGTGCATCAGATTGTGGGCACGGAGTGCAAGGATGATGTTGTGCTGGATCTCAAGGTTCTCCGGATCTGCAAGGTTCTCAATATTAAAGAATTTCTCAACCTTCTTCACACCCTGCTCGGTAAGGTTGACGATCTTATCTTTCTCATTTACTACGAAGTCACCGGTCTCGATAACCTCCTCGCCCATGATCGCGGCCATCTTGGTCATCTCATGGCTGGCTTCACCACGCTCTAACTGCTGTGCAAGGATATCACAAACCTCATACAGCTTGGTGGATTTACCACTCTGACCGGAAATAATAAGAGGTGTACGTGCCTCATCGATCAAAATAGAGTCGACCTCATCGATGATACAGTAGTGAAGGTCACGCTGTACCAGCTGCTCCTTGTAGATAACCATGTTATCACGAAGGTAGTCGAATCCAAGTTCGTTATTGGTTACATAGGTAATATCACAGTTATATGCCTCGCGGCGCTCTTCCGGCTTCATGTCATTCAGGACAACACCTACTGTCAGGCCAAGGAATCTGTGAACCTGTCCCATCTCGTCAGCATCACGCTTCGCCAGGTAATCATTGACGGTTACAACGTGAACACCTTTTCCCTCCAGGGCATTTAAGTAGGATGGTAAAGTAGCTACAAGGGTCTTACCTTCACCGGTTTTCATCTCAGCGATACGTCCCTGATGAAGAACGATACCACCGATCAGCTGTACCTCGAAGTGCTCCATTCCAAGTACTCGCTTGGCAGCTTCACGTACCGTAGCAAATGCTTCTGGCAATAGATCATCCAGTGTGGCTCCCTCTTCAAGGCGTTTCTTATATTCTCTTGTCTTACCGCGAAGCTCTTCGTCGGTTAATTTCTGCATTTCGGGACGCAGATCCTCGATTTTCTTAACAAGCGGCATAATACGCTTAACTTCTCGCTGGCTGCGGGTTCCGAAAACTTTTGAAAACATATTCATTTAGTTTTTAACTCCTGTCTGTGTGTATTTGATCATTTATGGAAATACCTCCATCCGGATACATTTCCCTTCACGCGCCATATTGTGAAATATGACGGATTATATTTCTTGTAGAATTACACATTTTGTTTAACATACCAGTCCATTTTAACACTTTTTAGCGTGGAAAACAATAAATATTTGATGAACAAAATATGTCCGGAAAACTTTTTCTGGAAAACGATATCTACTTGTGATACTCTAAAATAACATTCCTAATAAATGGACATGTCTGCTTACGCAGACATTACCATAAATGAAAGCCTATCAAGGAGTACTCGCCATGATCTATCTTTTTCAGGATTTTTCCTCTTTTTCAGATGAATGTCTCAGGCAAAGCCTTTCCCAGATGCAAAAGGACCGCAGAGAATATATTCTCCATTTCAGGCAGATAGATGACCGGAAACGCTCTGCTGCCGCCTGGCTGCTTCTTGCCTATGGATTAAAGCAGGAATACCATTTAGAAGCTATCCCGCCCATCCTGAGAACTGCCTCTGGCAAGCCTTTTTTTTCTGGGGATAATATGCCTTTTTTTAATCTCAGCCACAGCGGCACTTTCGCAGGATGCGCACTGCACTGCGGGGAGATCGGACTGGATATCCAGAAATCCGTACAGCCCCGTCCTTCCCTTATCCGCTGTATCTGTACGAAAGAAGAACTGGCTTCTTTAAAATCAGCTGACGATTTTTGCAGGATCTGGTCTATGAAGGAAAGTGCAGTAAAGCTGACAGGCGAGGGGATCACTGGGAATTTCCGGGATATTCTTAAGCTTCATCCGGATATGCATACTTACACCTCTCCCTTAGAAAATGGCTCTGGCTTTCTTTCTTACAGTATTTATGAAAAAATGAAGATTCCGGTTTATACCGTATCTTTCAGTGAACTTTTTTACCGCCTTCCTGCCCTTCCATGACACTCCAGGCATAAAAGTCCCGGAAGCATATGCCTCCGGGACTTTCTTATTTTCACATATTAAATTTTCAACATTTAAGGAAACAATTCTCTTTAATCTTCCGGCTCGATCAGTCCATAGGTATTTCCTTTACGTTTATAAACAACGTTCACCTGATCGGTTTCTGCATTGCAGAATACGAAGAAATTATGTCCAAGAAGCTCCATCTGTACGCACGCATCTTCCGGATACATAGGCTTGATATCAAATTTCTTGGTACGGATGATCTTAACATCCTCGTCCTCTTCATAATCCTTATCCAGGTAGGCCTTCTGGAAGTTCGCTGCTGCCTGCTGCTTGTCCACGATTTTATTCTTGTATTTCCGAAGCTGACGCTCGATTACTTCCTCTACAAGGTCGATTGATACATACATATCATTGCTGACCTGCTCGGAGCGGATGATGTTGCCCTTAACCGGGATCGTCACCTCGATTTTCTGTCTTTCTTTTTCTACACTAAGAGTTACGACAACTTCAGTGTCAGGAGTGAAATACCTTTCCAGTTTACCGAGCTTATCTTCAACTGCTGTACGAAGCCCGTCGGTCACTGTGATGTTCTTTCCGCTGATAATGAATTTCATGCTTCCATCCCCTTTGCTGTTTGATGGGTATATTATAACACATTAATCCGAGAATTAACATCATTTTCTGAAAAAATTACGAATTTTTTCACCATTTTTTCACAAACCAAAGCAGTTATGACAGTTTTTATAGTTCTCCCACCAATTTCTCAAACGGAATGGTTCCGCCGAACAGATCCAGGGCACTGCCCACTGTCACATCCACCTTTCCTCCTGACGACTGTTTCAGGATCTGGATATCTTCCATACTTCCCACGCCGCCTGCATAAGTCACCGGATGCCCCTGGTATTCTCCCAGAAGCTTTGCCAGCGGAACCTCCACGCCTTTTGCCTTTCCCTCCACATCTACTGCATGGATCAGAAATTCATCGCAATATCCGCCTAATCTTTCCAGCAGTTCCAGGGTTACCTGTTCCCTGGTAAATTTCTGCCAACGGTCTGTGACCACATAATACCCGTGATCCCGTTTCCGGCAGCTAAGATCCAGAACCAGATGCCCCTTTCCCACAGCCTGGACCATTTTCTCCAGATTTTCCCAGGAAATATGTCCATCACGAAATACATAAGAAGTAACGATCACATGGCTGGCACCAGCGTCCAGATAACCAGCTGCATTTTCCGGATTTACCCCGCCTCCGAGCTGAAGTCCCCCGGGGTAGGCCTGTAATGCCAGAAATGCCTGTTTTCTGGTTGCTTCGAAATACTCGGAATCCGCGCTGTTCAAAAGAATAATATGTCCTCCTGTAAGCCCCTTTTCTTTATATAAAGATGCATAAAATGCACCATCCTGCTCTGACACAAAGTTCTCCTGTGCCTGATTTCCGGCGTCTTTAAGGCTTCCCCCTACAATCTGCTTTACTTTTCCATTATGTATATCAATACATGGACGAAATTTCATGATCTTCCCCCTTGCTTTTCCACCTATTACCGCATGCCAAACCCGCTCTACTACGCCAACCGAAAGAGAGCCAAAACTCCCTTATTGCGTCAAAGCCCATCATTGCCACATACAGTCTTGAAATATCTTGTAAAATCATATCATAAAAGAGCACCAAATGAAATACATAGCTTTCATCTGATGCCCTTCTTTTATACTTATTGATTCGTATTCATCATCTGCAAAAAACACTTGTGATTACTGTTTATGACCTGCCTGCAGCCATCTGTTATCTTCCATCTACAGCACCTTCAGCAGCGTCCCCCACATCTTCAACAGCGTCTCCGACGCCTTCCCCTACATCGCGGACTCCATTTGCCACACCGTCTCCAAGCTCTTCCACGCCCTCTCCGATCGCACCTGATACGGAATTGTTATTCTCTGTGGCATTATCTCCTGGTACTCCGGCATTGTCACCATTGCCATTATTATCCGGTGTCGCAGTATCACCATTTACATTGCCGTTATTTGTATCATTTGCATTATTATCATTGCCATTACCTGCGTCATCCACCATATTATCGTCTACCGCGGTTCCATCTCCCACGTTATCCATGGTATCCTCATTTGTGTTATTTGGAACTTCATCTGCTGCATTGTTGTCATTTCCACAGGCTGTGAGCATACATAATGTAAATACCAGCAAAGCACCTATGAGCACACGTTTCATTTTTTTCATCTCATCTGTCTCCTTTTCTTAAGAAATACTTTCAGCTGAAAATACTGCTGTGTATTCCTAATATGTACAGATGGATGAATTTTATTCTGGAAAAAATTACATTTCAGCTAAAGTGGAATTTTCCAGGCCGCTTTCACTCAGCCTTCGATCACGTCACTCATATCGTATCTTCCTGCTGACTTTCCTGCAAGGAATTTAGCAGCCTCTACAGCACCTTTGCCAAATACAGCTTTGGAATATGCGGTATGCTTAAATTCGATCACTTCATCCTGGCCTGCAAAGATCACTTCATGCTCACCTACGATAGAACCACCACGAACTGCAGAAATACCGATTTCCTTCGCATCACGTTTCTCTCTTCTCTGGCTGCGGTCATACACATAATGATACTGGTTATCCATAGCCTCATTCAGGCTGTCAGCAAGGGCAAGGGCAGTTCCGCTGGGGGCATCCACTTTCAGATTGTGATGTTTCTCTACAATTTCCATATCAAAGCCAGCTGTTGCCAGAACTTTGGCTGCATCCTGAACCAGCTTCAGAAGGGTATTAATTCCAAGAGACATATTGGCAGATTTCAGCACAGCGATCTTTTTCGCACTCTCTTCTACTCTTGCAAGCTGCTCCTCGCTTAATCCGGTAGTACAAAGAACTACAGGCATATTTCTCTTCTCGCAGTAATCCATCAGCTTGTCAAAAGCCTTCGGAGAGGAAAAATCGATAACAGCGTCTGCCTCAACCTGGCACTCGTCAATATTGGTAAATACCGGATAACTGTTTTTCCCCTGGTCTGCAATATCAATTCCTGCCACGATCTGGGCATTTGGATCTTTCTCTACGATATCGGAAATAACCTGTCCCATATGACCGTTACATCCGTGCATGATAATTTTTACCATTTTAATTTCCACCTTTCTTTTCTTATGTGAATCTTTATAACTAATGGACATGTCCGCTTATGCAGACAGCACCATAAATGAACGTCGATTGCGCCCCACCTTTGGTGCTCCTACAAGTAGCCACCATATTCGTAACCCGGGCTATCGCTCTGCCTACTCATACATGAAAGAAATCCCGGCAGCCCATTGTCAGACAGCATGCTGCCGCACACCAAAACTGACCGTCTCTATCCGGGATTCCATGATCATCCTTTATGCAAGCTTGATTCCATAATCTGCAAGTGCTTTTTTCAGTCTTTCTTTATTCTCCGGCTCCATCTCGCAAAGCGGCATACGGGTCGGTCCTACATTCCAGCCCATCAGATTCAGGGCAGTCTTAACCGGAATCGGGTTTACTTCGCAGAACAGCGCATTGATAAGCGGGATTGCTTCAAGCTGAAGCTTGGCAGCGCCAGCAAGATCTCCCTCCAGGAATTTCATGACCATATCATGTGTGTTCTTCGGAGCAACATTAGATAAAACAGAAATAACTCCAAGTCCGCCAAGGGAGAGGATCGGGAGCACCTGATCATCGTTTCCTGAATAAAGCTCAAGACATCCGTCAGCCATAGACATCATCTTAGCGATCTGGGAAAGGTCCCCGCTTGCAGCCTTGATTCCTACAATATTTTTCACATTCTTGGCAAGTGTGACAGCGGTAGCCGGCTGGATATTGCAGCCAGTACGGCTTGGTACGTTATACATGATGATCGGAGTATCCGGCACGGAATTGGCAATCTCTGTATAATGACGGATAAGTCCCTTCTGGCTTGCCTTATTATAATAAGGAGTTACGATAAGAAGCGCATCAGCGCCATAAGAAGCTGCTTCCTGTGACATCATAACAGCTGTCTCAGTACAGTTAGAACCTGTGCCGGCAATAACCGGAACTCTTCCTGCCACCTTATCAATCGCAAACTTGATGGTCTGGAGATGCTCCCCGTGAGTCAGTGTAGAAGACTCTCCTGTTGTTCCACAGATAATGATCGCATCTGTACTGTTTGCAATCTGATACTCCAGAAGCTCTTCCAGTTTCTCATAATTTACCTTTCCATCTTCATGCATCGGTGTTACGATCGCAACACCTGCGCCTTTGAAAATTGCCATCTTATTTCCTCCTATTCATCCTTCTGTATTATTTCAGCTGATTTCACTCACCAGCAGGTAAAGCCTGCTCTCTTCCAAGAGTGGTTATGGTAGTCACACTGTCCACATAGTCCAGAAGACCGGGTGCCACCTTATTCCCTGTAAGAATAATATGCATGGATTCATCCTTATGCTTCAGAAGCTCTGCAACCATATCTACAGTCGCAATGTGCTTATCAAGAAGTCCCAGGATCTCATCCAGTACCAGAAAATCACATTCCCTGGTAGCAATTACCTTACGGGCAAAATTCAACCCATTAAGAATATTGCGTTTCTCCTCTGCCTGTTCTTCCTCATTCAGCTGGTCGTAACAGGTCTCCATCTTCTCAAAGCGGAAGATCTTAATATCCAGCTGATCCAGCTCTTCCAGAAAATCCAGCTCACGCCGTTCATTTCCCTTCAGGAACTGAATGATGATCACGCTTTTCCCCTGGGAGGATGCACGCAGAGCCTGACCGATTGCCAATGTGGTCTTGCCCTTGCCGTTGCCGCAATATACTTCTGCTATTTCTTTTTCCATACTGATTCCTCTTATTGTTAAAAATAATGCTACCGACCGGTAACATTTCCCGCAATGCAGCCATTCGCAAATTGCGCCATTTTTAATATGCTTATATTACCGCAAAACGAATAGAAATGCAAGCAGAAGAAATTTTCTATACATATTCCAGTTTGCTCACGGAAACTTCATATGCAGTTCTCTTCTGGGTCTCATTTTCCCCGATCCGCTTCATGTATTCACGGCTCTGTATCCTGCCCCAGATCAATACATGGCCTCCTACCTCAAAAGCTGATGCATAACGGGCATTTCTTCCCCAGCAGATACATGGTATGTAGTCTGATTTTCCATAAGGACGGTTCACTGCAAGGAGCAGATCTGCAATTTCTCTTCCCAGAGGCGTTTTCCGGTAAACCGGCGGCTTACAGATATAGCCATCCAGGAAGATCTGATTTACCGGTGTCTGGGAATCCTCCTCTTCCAGAAACTTCAGTTCTCTGGCAAAAGCCGAGAGCACCAGCCGGTTATGCTTTTCTTCGTGACGGTTATAAGAACGGAACTGTCCATGGATTTCCACATACTGTCCCACATAATCCTGGGTAACATCCACCAGCCTTTCGGATATCATCACCGGAATCCGGTCCTCGGAATCACTAAGCCTTTTTACCAGAAGCTCCATTGTATAGAAGCCTTCTCCATAGACCTGATGGCTGAATGAAAAACCTGTTACGATTTTTCCTGTGATGGAAACCTGATTGTTTTCAATAATTTTATCTGCCATGATGTAGTTCTCCTTCCTCTTTTTCACTTTTTTTCTGCAGACGATTCCAACGCACACTTGTTGGTCTATAATATCTATGAAAAAATCAGCCACTTTAGAACCACAATTTAAAAAAATTTTTCCTGACACCTTGTAATCTGCGAAAAATGTGGTAAACTGGAAAATCGGACATATAATGACAAAAACACATTAATAAGGAAAGAATGTGGCGGAATTCCCGCCCGGTAAAGAAAGGATTTCGATTTTTATGAAGACGAAACGCGAAGATGTACGTAACGTAGCCATCATTGCCCACGTTGACCATGGTAAAACCACTCTTGTAGACCAGCTTCTGAAACAGAGCGGTGTTTTCCGTGCCAACCAGGAGGTTCAGGAGCGTGTCATGGACTCCAATGATATCGAGAGAGAGCGTGGTATCACAATCCTCTCCAAAAACACAGCAGTTCATTATAAAGACACCAAGATCAATATTATCGATACCCCAGGACATGCTGACTTCGGCGGCGAGGTTGAGCGTGTACTTAAAATGGTAGATGGCGTTATCCTTCTGGTTGATGCTTTCGAAGGTGCTATGCCACAGACCAAATTCGTTCTGAAAAAAGCTCTCGAGCTGGATCTGCACGTAATCGTCTGCATTAACAAAATAGACCGTCCGGAAGCAAGACCAGATGAGGTCGTTGATGAGGTTCTGGAGCTTCTTATGGATCTTGGAGCTTCCGATGAGCAGCTTGACTGCCCGTTCCTCTATGCTTCTGCAAAAACAGGACATGCTGTTCTGGACCTTAAGGATACTCCGGAGAACATGGTTCCTCTGTTTGAGGCAATTCTGAAATACATCCCGGCTCCAGAGGGTGATCCGGACGCAGATACCCAGGTACTGATCAGTACTATTGATTACAATGAATATGTAGGACGTATCGGTGTTGGTAAGGTTGAGAGCGGTACCATCGCAGTCAACCAGGAGCTCACTCTTCTGAACCATCACGATCCGGACAAAAAACAGAAAGTTAAGATCAGCAAGCTTTACGAATTTGATGGTCTGAACAAAGTTGAAGTAAAAGAAGCAACAATCGGATCAATTGTTGCAATTTCCGGTATTGCTGAGATTCATATCGGAGATACCCTTTGCGGCGGAGATAACCCGGAGGCAATTCCATTCCAGAAGATTTCTGAGCCTACCATTGCCATGAATTTCCTGGTAAATGACAGCCCGCTTGCAGGACAGGAAGGTAAATATATCACCTCCCGCCATCTCCGCGACAGACTTTACAGAGAGCTGAACACAGATGTCAGCCTTCGTGTAGAGGATACCGAGACAACTGAGTGCTTCAAGGTTTCCGGCCGTGGTGAGCTTCATCGTTCTGTTCTGATTGAGAATATGAGACGTGAGGGTTATGAGTTCGCTGTCAGCAAGCCAGAGGTACTTTATAAAATTGACGAGCGCGGCAAGAAATTAGAGCCAATGGAAATCGCTTACATCGACGTTCCGGAAGAATTTTCCGGTACTGTTATCCAGATGCTCAGCGAGCGTAAGGGCGAGCTTCAAGGAATGAGTACTGCAAGTGACGGTTCTGTCCGTCTCGAGTTCCACATCCCATCCCGTGGACTGATCGGTTTCCGTGGAAACTTCCTGACTTCCACAAAGGGAACTGGTATCATCAATACCATTTTTGACGGATATGCTCCATACAAGGGAGATTTCCAGTACCGTAAACAGGGCTCCCTGATCGCATTCGAGGGTGGCGAGGCTGTTACTTATGGTCTGTTTGCAGCCCAGGAGCGTGGTACCTTATTCATCGGACCTGGCGAAAAGGTTTACAGCGGTATGGTAATCGGACAGAATGGTAAAGCAGAGGATATCGAGCTGAATGTCTGCAAGACCAAGCACCTGACCAACACCCGTTCCTCTTCTGCCGATGAGGCACTGAAGCTGACTCCGCCAAGAGTTCTCAGCCTGGAGCAGGCAATTGAATTCATCGATACAGACGAGCTTCTGGAGGTTACTCCTACCAGCCTTCGTATCCGTAAGAAGATCCTGGATTCCCGTGACAGAAAGAGAGCTTCTATTAAGAAGAATGCGTAAGATTTCATAAAATACAAAAGAGATCAAAATATACCGCAAAGTGGGGCGTGCAGATCGCAGGAATGATTTTTCAAACACGCTCTAGCCAAAGAAAATCGCCCAGACTGTAAGTCTGCGCGATTTTCTTTTTTATAGACTCTCAATTTCTTTCTCTGCCATTCGAAGCTTTTCCAGATTATTTCTTCCTTTTACAATTGGTTTCCTACAGCTCTTTCTTCAACCTGTAAAAATCCTTCACAGCTTTCCAGCCGATCTTCACGATCTTCTTTACATTGATGGAATTGGTTCCACCCTGCCTTGGCTTGAAACTAATTTCGATGAACTTCACTTTCTCCTTATAATGGACAAAGTATGTAGTAAACATAATATTCGGAATGTTGAAATCTTCCGGCAGTTTCCCGATATACTTCGACACCAGATCCGCCTTCATCAGACGGTACGGTGCATTCGCATCGGAAACCTTCACTCCAAAAATGATTCTCAGCAGCAGACATACAACATTCTCCACAAATTTCCTGGATTTTCCATCTCCGCGGACAGTCCGGTTACCGATTACTGCATCGTACCGGCCTCTCTGATTCCAGAAAGGCTCAAATTCATCTGGATTTGTCTGTCCGTCTGAATCTGTCTGGAAAATGTAATCAGCTTTCTGGCTGATGGCATAGCGATAACCGTAAAGAACAGTCGGCCCATGGCCGCCATTTGGCTTGTCCAGCGGGATAAGAAGCGGTCTTGTGGAGGCACACTTTTCAAGAAGCTCATAGGTATTGTCCCTGCTCCCGTCGTTAATGATCACCAGTCTTGATTTTCCCTCATCGTTATGCTGTTCTACCACCGGGTACCATTGGTCGATGGTCTTTTCAATATTCTCAGATTCATTATACGCTGGAATTACGATATATAAACTGGACATAACTTTCTCCACCTTACTCTTTTTTTATTGCTCTTGTAACTATTCTCCTATAATCGCCGCTCTCTAAGTATATTCTGCACTCAGTTCCAAGCACGTTCTGACCTCAGGCTTTCAGTCCAAATTCTTCTGCCAGTTTCTTAAACTGTGGTAAAGAATTCACAATTGTCTCATAAGATACACAATATGCCAGTCTTACATATCCCGGGCAGGCAAAAGAGCTTCCCGGAACCATAAGAATGTTATATTTCTTACCAGCTTCACAAAATGCTTTCTCATCTGCAACCGGTGATTTCACAAACAGATAGAATGCCCCCTGTGGTTTGATACATTCAAAACCAAGCTCTTTCAGACCATTATAAAGAGCCAGACGGTTCTTATCATATGCTGCCACATCCACCTCTGCATCCACGCAACGCGCAATTACTTTCTGGATCAGGGACGGTGCATTTACACAGCCGATGGTACGGTTTGCAATGGCTGCAGCCGCGATCAGCTCCTCGCTTCCATCCGCTTCATCCGGAATAACCAGATAACCGATACGCTCTCCTGGAAGAGAAAGTGATTTGCTGTAAGAATAACCTACAATTGTATTTGCATAATACTTTGTCAGATAAGGCACCTGCACACCATCATAAGCCAGTTCTCTGTAAGGCTCATCAGAAATCAGATAAATAACCGTTCCAAATTCTTTCTGCTTCGCTTCCAGAATTGCTGCAAGTTTTTTGATTGTTTCTTCTGAATAAACAACTCCAGTAGGATTGTGAGGAGTATTTACAATGACTGCTCGGGTCTTCGGTGTGATCTTCTCCTCAAATTCCTCCAGATTCGGCTGGAATGTAGTGGTATCCGGTGAGATTTCCACAAGCTTACCGTCATAATTGCGCACATATGCACCGTATTCCAGGAAATAAGGTGCAAAAACCACCACTTCTTCTCCTGGATTCAGGATTGTCTTAAATGCAACGTTCAACCCGCTTGCAGCGCCAACTGTCATGATCAGGTTCTTTGCTGCAAAAGAGGTTCCAAATCTGCGGTTCAAGGACTCTGCGATTGTCTGGCGTACATCTTCGAATCCAGCATTGCTCATATATCCGTGAAGAACCGTAGGTTCCTCCTCATTTACCAGATCAATAATAGCCTGCCGCACACAATCCGGTGCCGGAACACTTGGATTTCCAAGGCTGAAATCAAATACCTTCTCCGGTCCGTATATGGCACGAAGACGATTTCCCTCTTCAAACATCATACGGATTGCAGAATTATTTTTTACATAAGGCTTCATTTTTTCTGCTATCATTTCATTATTCCTCCAGGCTTCATTTTCATTGGAAACAAGAAAAAGGACCGGTTGACTCCGATCCTTTTTCTTGTTTCCCGGTACTTTATTGTACCGCCGCTGCACTTTTATGTCAACGTTTTTAAGTGTATCTTTAACTTTTCACACTAAGTCTCACCAGTGCCCTCTGCAGCTTGGCTTCCACGATCTTATACTCCTTATCGGAAAGCCCGCCCTGGGCCAGCTTCTCTTTGGCGCGTTCCTTCGCTTTTCCGGCACGTTCTGCATCGATGTCTTCCTGCCATTCCCAGGTTGTTGCAAGAAGACTGCAGCTTCCATCCATCACGGTAAGCATACCGCCAATACAGGCAGCACTGCGGCTGGTTCCATCCTCCAGTATCACATGGGCCTCGCCCATACCAAGAGCGGTACAGAAATTACAATGTCCTGCCAGTATTGCCAGATCTCCGGTAATACTCCGGCAGACTACCCGCTGTACCTCTCCCTCGAAAAGCAGACCGTCGGGGGTACCGATTCTAAGGGGAAATGTCCTCATAGGCAGCCTCCTTTACTGGTTCTGGTTATTCTTTGCTTTCTCAAATACATCATCAATAGTTCCGGCAAACAGGAAACAGCTCTCTGGAATGCTGTCGCACTCACCGTCCAGGATCATCTTGAATCCGCGGAGAGTCTCTTTCAGAGGCACATACTGTCCTGGCATACCGGTAAACTGCTCCGCAACAGAGAAGCTCTGTGACAGGAAACGCTGCACCTTACGGGCACGGCTTACGGTAAGCTTATCTTCCTCAGAAAGCTCATCCATACCCATGATAGCGATAATATCCTGTAACTCTTTATATCGCTGTAAAACCCTCTGTACTGCACGGGCAATTTCGTAATGCTCCTGTCCAACTACCTCCGGAGAAAGGATACGGCTGGTGGAATCAAGAGGATCCACTGCCGGATAAATGCCCTGGCTGGCAATCTCACGGGAAAGTACCGTGGTCGCATCCAGATGAGTAAATGTGGTAGCCGGAGCCGGGTCTGTAAGGTCATCGGCTGGCACATAAACAGCCTGAACAGATGTGATGGAACCTTTTCTGGTAGAAGTGATACGCTCCTGAAGAGCTCCCATCTCCGTAGCCAGTGTAGGCTGATAACCTACAGCCGACGGCATACGTCCAAGAAGTGCGGAAACCTCGGAACCAGCCTGTGTAAAACGGAAAATATTATCAATGAAGAGAAGCACATCCTGATTCTTCACATCACGGAAATACTCTGCCATAGTCAGTCCGGAAAGGCCAACACGCATACGTGCTCCCGGCGGCTCATTCATCTGGCCGTAAACCAGTGCCGTCTTATCGATAACGCCGCTCTCCTTCATCTCATTATAAAGGTCATTACCCTCACGGGTACGTTCTCCAACACCGGTAAATACAGAAAGTCCGCCATGTGCCGTAGCAACATTGTGGATCAGCTCCATAATAAGAACTGTTTTACCAACACCTGCACCTCCGAACAGACCGATCTTACCACCCTTTGCATAAGGGCAGATCAGGTCAACAACCTTGATGCCGGTTTCCAGGATCTCTGTGGCAGGCATCTGCTCCTCATAAGATGGTGCCGGACGGTGGATTGCCCAGTGCTCCTTGGTCTTGGGCGCCGGAAGATTGTCTACCGGATCCCCCAGAAGGTTAAATACTCTTCCCAGACACTCTTCTCCAACCGGAACCTTGATGGGTTCACCGGTGTCTACAGCCTTGGTTCCTCTTACCAGACCGTCGGTGGAATTCATGGCGATACAACGTACCGTATTGTCACCGATCTGCTGGGCAACCTCTGCTGTGAGCTTAGTGCCTTCATGCTCAATTTCGATGGCATTGAGAAGTGCCGGCAGCTCGTCATGACCAAACCGGATGTCCAGTACCGGCCCGATTACCTGCACCACCTCGCCAATGTGTTTTTCGCTCATTTAGCAGTCTCCTTATATCGTAGAAGACAAGTTTTTGCCCTTATCTTCCTAAACTGACATGTCACCTGACAGTGACATTATTATTAAGAAAAGTCTTACGTAACAATCTCTGTACTCAGACTCCCTCTGCACCTCCAACAATTTCTGTGATCTCCTGCGTGATGCTTGCCTGACGCGCCCTGTTATAATGCAGGTTCAGCTTCTCGATCATTTCTTCTGCATTACTGGTCGCAGCTTCCATGGCTGTACGTCTCGCAGCCAGCTCGCTGGCAACACTTTCGCATACTGCACCATAGATCAGTCCGGCCAGATATTCCGGAACAATTGCCTCAAACACCTCAGACGCATCTGGTTCATATAGGATCAGATTCCGAATTCCCTTTGTATCCTGCTCCTTTGTCAGATCATTCAGCGGCAGTGCCGGAATCGCCGACGGCTGCTGGGAAAGCATGGAAACAAATCTGGTATAACACAGATCAATGTGCCCAAATTCTCCTTTCTGAAATGCCCCGCAGAGCAGGTTTGCCATTTCAAAACAATCTGCCACAGAAATATCTGCGATTTCAGCAAAGCTCTCTGTGACACAGGATAATCCGTTCCTCTTCGAATATTCCACAGCCTTTTTCCCAATGGGAAGAACCAGAAAATCCTGATCCTTAGAAGCTGCTTCCAGACATTTAAACAGGTTGGTATTATATCCGCCTGCCAGGCCACGGTCTCCGGCGATCAGCACATAACAGCGCTTCTCATTTCCCGATTCTCTGGCATATACAGAGGAAAAATCTGTATTCCCCTGTGCGATATCCGCCAGAGTCTGATGCATGGTCTCGAAATATGGCCGGCAGACCTCAGCCCTTTCTTTTGCTTTACGCAGTTTGGAGGATGCTACAAGTTCCATTGCCTTGGTAATCTGCATGGTGCTCTGAACACTCTTAATACGCAGCTTTACCGCTTTCATGTTTGCAGCCATAAAAAGATCCTCCTCGTCACAATTTATTTCTCAGGTCTTGTATTCACAAAATTCTCAGTGTACTGCTCCAGGGCGCTCTTAAGCTTGCCCTCTGTCTCTGCTGACAACGCGCCTGTAGAGCGGATTTCCTGCATCGCAGCAGCTCCCTGCGCATCGCTGTCAAGCCAGGTATAAAGTCCGGCTTCGTAGCTTCTTACATCCTCTGTGGCAACCTTGGAAAGGATTCCCTTGGTCACCGCATAGAGAATGGCAACCTGCTTCTCAACCGGAACCGGAGCATTCTGATTCTGCTTCAGGACTTCCACGATACGGGCGCCCTGCTCCAGTCTGGCCTTGGTATCCGCATCCAGATCGGAGCCGAACTGTGCGAAGCTCTGCAGCTCACGATACTGGGAGTAAATCAGCTTCAAAGTACCGGCAACTTTTTTCATTGCCTTAATCTGTGCATTACCACCAACTCGGGATACGGAAATACCAGGGTTTACAGCCGGCATAACACCGGAATGGAACAGCTCTGTCTCAAGGAAAATCTGTCCGTCTGTAATGGAAATAACGTTGGTCGGAATATATGCGGAAACGTCTCCTGCCTGTGTCTCAATGATCGGAAGGGCAGTCAGGGAACCACCTCCATGTGCCTCGTCCAGTCTTGCGGCACGCTCCAGAAGTCTGGAATGAAGGTAGAAAACATCTCCAGGATATGCCTCACGTCCCGGTGGACGGCGGATCAGCAGGGAAAGTGCACGGTAAGCAACCGCATGCTTACTCAGGTCATCATAAATGATCAGCACATCTTTGCCCTTGTACATAAAATATTCACCCATTGCACATCCGGAATACGGTGCAATGTACTGCAGCGGGCTGGCTTCTGACGCTGTAGCTGCAACTACAATGGTGTAATCCATAGCACCATTTCTGGTAAGAGTTTCAACCAGGGAAGAAACGGTAGATCTCTTCTGTCCAATTGCAACGTAAATACAGATTACATCTTTTCCTTTCTGATTGATAATGGTGTCCGCTGCCAGAGTGGTCTTACCAGTCTGACGGTCACCGATGATCAGCTCTCGCTGGCCCCTGCCAATGGGAACCATAGAGTCAATTGCCTTAATACCGGTCTGCAGAGGCTGGTTAACGCCCTGTCTCTCGCAGATACCTGGCGCCGGGCTCTCAATCGCCCGGTATTCACTTGTCACAACAGGTCCAGCACCGTCAATCGGCTGTCCAAGGGCATTTACAACTCGCCCGATCATCGCCTCGCCTACTGGAACAGATACAACCTTTCCAGTGCGCTTTACGGTCTGACCTTCGCCAATACCGGAATCATCACCAAATAATACGATAGATACGCTGTTCTCTTCCAGGTTCTGTGCCATACCGAAGCTTCCATCCTCAAATTCAAGAAGCTCACCTGCCATGCAGTTGATAAGTCCGCTGGCTCTGGCAATACCATCACCGACCATAAGAACCGTACCGGTCTCATTCTGTCTGATGGCGTTATCGTAATATTTGATCTGACTGCGGATGACTTTTGAAATTTCTTCAGGTTTAAGCTGCATTTTCTCTATCCATCCTTATACTATAAGCTCGTTTAATTTCCTGGAAAGACCATCCAGGCGGCTCTTTACCGTACCGTCCAGCTGTTTTCCCTCCAGCTCCACTTTAAGACCTGCCAGCACCGTAGGATCTGTTTTCTGGGTAAGGGCAATGGTCTTGCCGCTTAATTTCTCCAGCTTGTCCTTAAGTGCTGTCATCTGCTCCTCTGTCAGGGCAACCGCACTGGTCACTACTGCAGTGGCAATATTATGGTCCACATTGTACCGCCGTGTAAATTCTTCGCAGCACCCTGCATACTCTCCAAGGATTCCACGCTCACACAGCAGTTTGAGAAAATTCACAAGATACTGTTCTGCTTCTGCACCAAATGCAGCATCCAGAAGCTTCGTCCTCTCTTCTTTGGGAATGGAGGGCTCTGACAGCAATTTCACATAATCGGGATTTTCCCGGAAAAGCTGCCGGATCGTCTGCATCTGCTCCAATACAATATCTGTAAGCTGTTCTTCGGCAGCAAGGTCATACATGCTGCCGCCATACAATCTGGCAATCTGCGTCATGATGCCTCACCTACATTCGAAATAAACTCGTCGATCAGTTTCGCGTGATCCTCTTCTTTGATCTCACGCTCGATCACCTTGCAGGCAATCTCCATTGCCATGCCGCCGATCTCATTTTTCACTTCATTGACAGCTTTGCGTTTCTCCTGTGCAATGTCGCTCTCAGCCTTCTCTTTCATAGCGCGGGCTTCAGAGGCTGCACTCTTTAGGATCTCCTCACTCTGGAGGGAAGCTGTCTTCTGTGCCTCTGTAACAATATCGCTGGCCTTCGCCTTGGCCTGCTGCATATTCTGTTCATACTCTGTCTTCATGGCAAGCGCCTCTTCCTTGGCCTTTGTGGCATCCTGGATCTCGGCATCTGCCATTGCTCTTCTCTTCTGGAGCATTTCATTGACAGGCTTGAACAGAAATCTTTTTATCAGATACATCTGGAGAAAAGGGTTGCAGATCTGTGCGACAAACGTCCACGGCACAATTCCTACAAGTTCCTGTACCTGCATTTTATAACCTCCTGTCCGGTGTTGCTTTTTCGTACCTTATGCAAGGAATTTCATGAAGGTTCCAGGTGCAACG
>JAQXQS010000169.1 GCA_029101305.1 Clostridia bacterium
CTGCATTTGTATTAACTGCTGCAAAAGACAGGAAAATACAGCTTCGCGTAGGAAAAGGCGTCACACGTACTTATTTCTTACATGCCAATATCCCATATGAAGGAACCGCTGTGCTAAATTAATTTTTATAAAAAAAGACTCTATATCTAAAATCAATGAGTTTAAAATCCTTCACTGATTTTGATATAGAGTTTTTCTTTATACAAACTGCACTTTTACGCTTTTCTTTGCTGCCTCTATAAGCTCTCCCAGCCGCTTATTGCAGCTTCCGACCGGTACACTTGTACAGATAACCCTGTCACAGCTTTCCATGGCTTTTAGAGCCTTCTGGAAGGTTTCCTCGCTGATTTCCAAAAAGGGTTCCTCTGTGATCACCTGGTCGGCCATCAGTCTTGCCAGGCGGTAATCCACATCATTGGTGTATAGAACGCCTGCAATAAAAGGAGTATGCTCCTTCTGAAGCTGCCGGAATATGGGAATACCAGTGCCGTTTCCACAGATCACAAAAGTTTTTGCTTCTCCCTCCGGCTTTGGAAGCTCGATGCTTCCAAACAGCGGATCAAAAAAACCATTGTTGATCTCATAAAGATCCCGGATCATATTCTCCTCAAAAATTTCCTCAGGTTTTCCAAAATGGGAAATGGTATCTCCCTTTACACAGATGATCTTATCAGCAATCTTCTGTGCAAGGTCAATTTCATGAAGAGACATGATAACAGTTATCTGCTTTTTCTTCGCCATATCCCGAAGAATAGATAAAAGATCCAGCTTATGTTTAATATCCAGGAAAGAAGTAGGCTCATCCAGGATAATAATATCTGGTTCCTGGCAGATAGCGCGTGCAAGAAGCACTCTCTGGCGCTGTCCGTCACTGATGTTGTTAAAGTCACGGCTGCCAAGAGCTTCTGCATGTACCGCCTTCATGGCCTCTTCTACCTTTTCTTCATCTTCCCTTGTAAGAATGCCAAGCCTTCCAGTATAAGGATAACGGCCGGTTGCCACAATGTCATGGCAGGTCATCAGCTCCGGCTTCATTCTCTCAGTAAGAACTACCGCCATACGGGTAGAAAGATCCCGGAAGGAAAAGGACATCAGATTCTGGTTATCAAAATAGACCTTTCCGCCAATGATCTGCAGCTGTCTTGTAATACTTTTTAAAATTGTGGATTTCCCCGAACCGTTGGGACCAATGAGAGTTACGATCTCTCCCTTTTTTATTCCAATACAAATATCGTGGATCAGTGCCTTTCGATTGTAGCCAACAGAAAGGTTGTCCATATGAAAATAATAATTGTCCATTTTAGTTTCCTCTCTTCTTTCGCAACATCATGAAAATAACAACTGGTGCTCCAAAGATGGAGGTAACGGTGCTGATGTTCAGCTCCAGAGGCGCGAACGCCATTCTGGCGATCAGGTCACACATCATACAGAAAACAGCACCTCCCAGGAAGGTTCCCGGAATGATGATCAACGGTCTGGATGTACCAAAGCTTCTTTTCATCAGGAATGGAACTGCAATTCCAACAAAGGAAATAGGTCCTGCAAAAGCAGTTACTGTTGCAGACAAAATGCTGGAAAGCAGGATTAATGCAACACGGAAAAATTTAATATTCACACCCATACTCTGCGCATAAGCTTCTCCCAGCTGATAAGCCCCGATGGGCTTTGACAGCAGGAACGTAAGGAGCAGGGTGACACCCACAACTGCACAGGAAATGTAAACATTGCTCCAGCTCATACCAGAGAAACTTCCCTGTGACCATCCATGAAGATTTACAATATTGGAATCATCTGCAAAGGTTACCACAAAGTCTGTAACTGCGGAACAGATATAACCGATCATGATTCCCGCAACCAGAAGAGTAGCCATGTGCTTGATCCTTTTGGAAATCAAAAGAATAAAGCAAATGGAAATCAAGGAACCGATAAAGGCAGCGATGATCAAAGTATAAGAGGTTACATTCTGGGCGATTTCAAGATAGTAGATCATAGTAAGTGCGACTACCATTTTGGCGCCCGAGGAAATTCCCAGAACAAAAGGTCCTGCAATGGGATTTTCAAAAAAGGTCTGAAGAAGAAAACCGGATAAAGACAAGGCACCTCCAAGGATGGCAGCCATCAGGATCCTGGGAAGACGGATCTTCCAGATGATGCTGTATTCCTTGGTGTCAGTGGCTTTTTTCAAAAGGATATCTACGATCTCAGACAGGGAAATATGAACATTTCCTGTATTGATATTCAAAACTGTGATCAGGCAAAATGCCAGGATCAACAGAACAAAAACCAATGTATAGCGAGATCTTCTCTTAAAGTTCTCCATGTGGAAACTGGTTCCATCGGATTGTCTGCTCATTCTAATTATACTCCATTTATGTTTTGTCTAAGGAAAGCGGACCACTTATCAGAAGTCCGCTTTCAAAGTCTGGTATCTTTTATGTAAATCGCTTATCCGGCAACACAATCAGCTCAGCTTGTGAAGGAAGGTCATATCCTCCTCGTTTCCATCTGTGAACATCAGGTTGAGGTCATTGATCAGTTCTCCGATAGTGTCTGTATGCTGATACATGGAATCATCTGTTACCCAGACATTTCCCTCTTTTACAGCTTTAAAATCAGCCATCAGACTGTCTTTTGCAAGGAGATCATCAATGCTCTTTACAGAGGAATCAATACTGGAATTGTAGATCAGGTAATCTGCGTCTACAGCTGTATTGTAGAACTCCTCCATTGTAATCGATACAGAAGTTTTTCCACTGTCATCCTGAAGATCTGCAAAAACATTTCTTCCGCCCGCAACCTCGATCATGCTGGAGATATAATCTTTCGGGCTGCGGACCACTGGAGAACCGCTGGTATTGATATAGAAGAATGCCACTGTTTTCTCCGTATTGGTGAAACCCTTTAATTTCTCAATGATCTGGGCCTGCTGATCAAAGAAGGTATTTGCTTCCTCTTCCTTATTCATCATCGCACCATAAAGCTTGATCCATTCCGTACGTCCAAGAGGCTGGCTCTCATAACTGGAACGGTCGATGAAAACCGGGATTCCCAGAGTTTCGATCATCTCCTGTACCTTGGGGGCATGCAGGATCATGGTTGACTCAATGGCAAGATCACAGTCATCCCCAACCAGAAGCTCATAATCCGGTTCATCATATTTTCCGGCAAAGGTCATATCCCCGTTGTTGATGGCATCTGCTGCAGCCTGGATATACCAGCCGGAAGCATCCAGACCGGATAATTTAATAGAATCAACACTTCCAATGGCATCAAACAAAGCCATTGGAGAAGTTGCAGCCATATAGATGGTATCAAGAGGCTGCTGCAGTACCCTGATATCTTCATCCAGACCGTCCGGTGTCTCTTTTCCTTCCGGAACTACCAGATACCTGGCATCATCATGGACATCCAGAAGTTTATAGCCATCGTTGTAATAATAAACGTCAAAGCACTCTGCAAAAGAAAGATCCATAGTGGACTCATAAGTAAGTCCGGGAATTTCCGGTGCGGTGCTTTCACTTTCATCAGAGGAACCGTCAGCAGAAGCCTCTGTGGTTTCTGCATTCTCCTCTTCTGCCCATACTGGAGTAATGGCGGTGAACGTCATTACCGCTGCTGCAAAAACACTTAAGATCTTATATTTCAGCTTTCGGTTATACATCTCGTTCTCTCCTGTAATTAAGCCTCATCACTTGTTACAAAAACAGCTTCGTATGCTTTTTCCCACTCAGCCTTTGCTTCCTCATCCTTTTCATCAGAAGAACGGTCTACAATAAATGGAATCTTCAAAGTAGAATATTTCTCTGCCGCATCCTTCAGCAGTTCCATCTTATCATTTACCTCAGATTCTTCAGCCGGAAGAATATCAGAGGAAAGAATCGCAAGTCCGCACTGGCTTTTTACAAGTGTCTTATAATCTGTATCATCTGATTTTCCCGCAAATACAACAGAGCCATTTTCCAGTGCTGCTGTAAGGCTGTCTACTGTACAGTCCTCTTTCTCCATTCCAAGGCTGGTAACCTTGTCTGTAAGATTCAGTTTATCCAGAATATTAAGGGCATCTGTGGAAGCTACATAAGCAGATTCAACTGGCTGCTGGATCAGAATCACGTCTTTATCAAGACCAGCTGGAATAACAGCACCATCTGGTACGATCAGGTATTTTACAACGTTTCCAGTATAAAGCTGATCTGTGCTGGCAGTCTCATTGGAATCCTGTGCCTTTGTTGTTTCATCAGCTGTTTCTGCTTTTCTTGCTGTATCTGTGGTCATATCTACTTCCAGAAGGGTAATGCCCTTTGCATAGTGATACAGTTTGAAGTATTTTGCATGCTCCAGTTTAGTTTCTTCTTTATACTCGAGTCCTGTGATCTCTGGCGCCTCTTCGTCTAACTTCTTGTTTCCTGTGGAAAGCATGCTGTTATCAGAAGCCGGATTCTCTTTATCGGTCTTCTTCGGATCGTTGGCACCCTTTAAGGCAATGTAAATGGTATATGTAATCTCATGAGCCTGGGACATTCTGGTGGTCATACCGATAATGGTATTATTCTGGTTTAATGCCACCGGAATGGTGAAGGTGGATGTTCCGCCGCCGCATGCTCCGTAGTATTTATTTCCGTTTGCTTTTACATATCCATAGTATTCACTGCTGAATACGATCGTCGCATAAGCCTGTCCGCCGGTTACGGTGATCTTGCTGCAGGAAATGCTTACTTTTCCAGTTCCGCCAGACCAGGAGAAGCTGTCCGGAGTATAGGTTCCGTCTGCCAGAGTAGTGGAACTGTTTACCGCTGCTGTTCCGCCGCTTAAGTCAGATTCATATTTAGACTCTTTTTCCGGTTTTTTATCTGGTTTCGGAGACGGTGTTGGGGTTGGGGTACTGCTTGGGGTTGGGGCTGCTGTAGGTGTTGGGGTAACTGTAGCCGGAGTATCCGTGTTATCATCTGGTGTTTCCGGGTCATCCTGCACATCACCGATTTTGTTCAGGGTTTCTGACTGGAAGGTAAGGATCCTGTCATACCAGATCTGATTTTTATGGGAAAAAGCAGCGACTGCAATTCCATCATCAAGAGACTCTACCGGAATCTCATAGGTATACTTACCGTCAGCATTTACTACATATGGAACCCATTTCGAGGAATCTGCTGCGGCAGCTTCTTCCTTTGTTCCAAGAAAGAGATAATCGTATCCTGTACCGCTTAAAGTAAGGACAGCAGTCATTTTGCCATTCTTGGAAGTAAGCACACAGTTTACTACACGGAACATGGTTGCGCTGGAATTTACAGTTACGTTATAAATTCCGCTGTCGCATACGTTACCGGCTGGTTTAACAGCAGGGGTTGGGGTAGCGGTTGGTGCCGGAGCTGGGGTCTCGCTTGGAACTGGTGTAACCGTTGGTGTGGGTGCCTTATTGCCTGGAATTGTAATGGTAAATTCTCCGCCTTTGGAATACTGATACCATACGCCGCCCTCTTTTTTACGGATGGCTACCTGATATTTCTGGTCTTCTTCTGTGGAAGGAACTGCAAATTCAAAGGTATAGCCCTCTCCTGTAGGAGTTCCTACACATACATTTTCTGGATCGCTTTTTGCATCTTCCACGCTTCCGAGATAGATGGCATCGTATTTGTCTGTAGCGGTTACGATAGTAACAATTGTTTTGTCTCCCTCGTGTCTTGCAGAAGAGCTTGCAATCTTAAACATACCAAGGGCGCCGGAATCATCTGGCTTATCAATTGTGATGTCCGATCCGTCTGGTTTTACATCTGCTTTTGTTGTGTCATCTGTCTTTCCGGTTTCTTCTTTGGAATCGGATTTTTCGGAAGTTTTGGTATCCTTTGCCTCTTCCTTTTTCTCTTCTGCCGGAGTTACAGTTGCTTCCGGTGTCTGCTCTGGTTCCTGATCCGCTTCTGCTGCAGGAGTCTGCTCCGGAGCTGGTGTTTCGGAAGGGATTTCCTTTGCCGGCTCTTCCGTAGCCAGTGCTTCCTCTGAAGAGGCTGTATTAGAAGTATCTTCAGAAGCAGTTTTCTGATCATCCATGTCCGCAGCTTTTTCCTCTGCAGCTGGTGTAGGGGTAGTTGTAATCAGCACATTTACATCCTCTCCCTCTGCCTGTGTGAGCACAGCCGGAGTGATCGTCATTGCTACAGAAAGAAACAGTGCCAGAAAGCGTTTTGAATTTCTTTTCATTTTTCTCCCTCGATTCTTTATAGTTCATTTATATGGTTCTGAATAAATCCAGGCAGTTTCTTGTAAAGAAGCTCATCTGTATACATCAGAAAATTCCAACGGAATATTTTATTACACAAAAATGCCTGCTCCAAACAAAGAAGCAGGCACTAAAATTTAAATATTCTGCAGTCAGATATATCATGAGAATGAAGTGCTTTCTTCGGAAGCTTTCATTAACGGATTCAGCAGGTTTCCTGGCTTACAGATCATTACGGAATCTAACCTTCTCAGTAAAATACAAATGGCACGAACAGATTCCATTCCCTGTTTACAGTGACCGGATCGCTCAGGACTTTCACCTGATTCCCTCTTAGCCTGCAGTCTATTCCTGCAAAGGCACTGAAAACGGATTTATTCAATTCATTTCATTATAGCAGACTGCTTTGTCGAAATCAATAGATTGACCTGGCAAATTATTGTTTATATTGGCTGTAGCCAACTTCTTCCTTGCGAAGAAGGGTACCTTCCTCATCATAGACGCTGCGATAGGTCCGGCAAGTATTGGCATCTGAATGTTCGGTAGTGATCTCCACCCGGTTGTTATCTGTTTTCGTACCGTAGATGGATACTGTCACTGCTTCTTCTTTCTCATCGTAGGAAGCGGTGATCTTAACCGGATATGCACTGTTATTCTGGAAACGGAAATCCTGTCCGCCCCATACTACTGCTGCATCCAGTCCGTCCTCCACGTAATCGATCCGCGCTGCGTGATTATGACGCTCCACAATGGCCAGATCTGACTGGAGACATGCCATATACAAAGTGGTAGAAATCTGGCAGATTCCGCCTCCAATATCCTGGGCGTGTTCGCCGCCGACAATTACCGTAGCTTCCCGGTAGCCTCTTTCCTCTGTTCGTGGTCCAAGGGTATCGTTATAGGAAAAAATCTGTCCGGGCTGAAGCTCTACCCCGTCACATGCTTCCACAGCCAGTTTCAGGTTGGCTACACGGTTATCTGTTCCTCCGCCGTATGTGGTATAAGTACCAAGCAGGTTCAGATAAGGAAGGGCTTCAATTTCTTCTGTGGACACATCTGGTAAAGTGATTTCCAGCGGAATTGTGACAGTTTCTCCTTCTTTTGCTTTTTTCAGTTTCTTTTCAGCAGATTTTACATTGAAGGAAATGCCCGTAACAGCTGGAATGATCTCATTATTTTCCCCTAAAGAAGCATCCTGTGCCTCTGTATGTACCTCTTCATAATAAGCTTCCATATCCAGTTCGTCTGGCGGAGTTTCCTTCGTTGGGCACTCAATAACTGCCTCATAATCCTCAATGGAAATCGCCCTCAGGATTTCCTCCTTTAAAGCATCCATATCTGGCCCGATTCCGGTTTTGCCTTTGGTGATCACTAAATCTGTGTCTGTGAGTTCACAGGAAGTCTGTACGGTGGTGGAGCCATTTAAGATCCCGGCCTCATCCAGAACAGTATCCAGTTCGTCCTTGTTTCTGGCTTCCGGCATAAGAGTGACCTCTTCCTTGGTCTTATTGTTCATAAGCTCAATGCGGTCTGTCCCGTGGGTATACCAGGCACCATGTCCCAAAGAGTAGGCACTTTCTACGATGGACTTCACGTCCAAACCAAGTACTGAATAAACAGATACCTGGAATTTCTTCCCGTTTAAAGTGACAGTCATCTGGGTATCCTGATACTTTTCCTCAAAGTCCCTAGAAATGGCGTCAATTGCCTCTTCCTTTGTCATTCCCTGAATGGCAATGCCATTGACTTTCAATTTCTTCCAGATCACATTATCCGTAAGGAAATGACACCACAGACCATAAGCGCCCACAAGGATCAAAAGCAGGATCAAAACCTTGATCACGCCATTCTTCATTTGTTTTTTCATAGAATAATTTTACCTTTGGCTGTTTTTTTAGAGCAGCGGGGTAAAAAAGCATGTACGGTTTCCAGTGTGACATGC
>JAQXQS010000170.1 GCA_029101305.1 Clostridia bacterium
TTACTATGAAAGTCCTGTGCAGCAGCCATGAATCCAGCATGCTTGCATGTTGGATTTATGGATATTGCACAGGCTAGACTGTATGAGTAAGTAGGGCGATAGCCCGGATTACGAATACAGTCGGCGATTGCGGGAGCACCATAGGTGCGGAGCAATCGACTTTCATTTATGGTGATGTCTGCGTAAACAGACATGTCCGTTTAGAAATAAACCACCAAAATGGAGTGTGCCGATTGAAGACTGCTTTTCCTCACGCTCCAGAGCATATAAAAAGGGGACTGACATCATGGAAAACATAAGTTATGGAAAAATCGTACTGATCGGTGCAGGTCATGTGGGTTCCGCCATTCTGGATTCCCTCCTGCGAATGAATCTTGCTGATGAGATTGTTGTGATAAACAGAAATGAGAAAAAAGCTCTGGGTGTGGTGCTGGATGCCAGCCACACTACTGCTTTTGCATACAGCGCTAACGCCAATATCCGGGTAGGCACTTACGAGGACTGCAAAGATGCCCAGATTATCATTAATACCGCAGGTCCCAGCATCCAGCCTGGCAATTCCAGAGACCGTATGGTTCTTTTGCAGACCAATGTCAAAGTTATGAAAGAAATCATGACACAGATCACCACTTACACCCGGTCCGCCATTATTATCAATGTTTCGAATCCAATGGACATTCTGACCTATATTGCACAGAAGGAATTTGACTATCCGAGAAATCTCCTGATCGGCACCGGTACCCTTCTGGACACCGCCAGATTCAACAAAATGCTGGCTGACCTTTGCGGCGTAGACGCAAAAAATGTCACCGGATTCGTACTTGGCGAACACGGTGGCACCAGCTTCATTCCATGGAATGCAGTTAATATTGTAGGAATTCCTTTTTCCGATTTTCAGAATCAGTTTGGCTTAAAAGAGCCCATCGACCGTGAAAAACTGCTTCACGAGGTAAAAGTCAGTGGACTTGACATTGTAGAATTAAAGGGCTACACAAGCTCCGGCATCGCCTTAAGTGTGTGCCGTCTTGTTGGTGCCATTATGAGAAATGAACGCGCCGTTGTACCGGCTTCCGTTGTTCTGGAAGGGGAATATGGACTAACCGGAATCGCAATGAGCCTTCCATGCGTCATTTCCAGAAATGGTGTGGAACGCACCTTGCAGATTCCGTTGGATGAAGAAGGGGAGAAAAATTTGAAAGCATGCTACGATTATCTTCGTGGTGTGATTGAGAGTATTTCCTAAAATATATTCCAAACGCATTCTGCACATTACACGCTGTAAGTGATTCCATAGCAGCAAAAAATAACCAATACCTGCCAGTTGTAAAAACAATTTACATTTGGCAGGTATTTTTAATTGTAGGTTTTTTAACGCCTCACTCCACTTTTAATCGCATGCGCCGGACACGCCTGCTTGCACCGTCCACAGCGGATACACTCACAGCTGTTGGGATTTTCCACAGGGTTGACCTCCATTCGGCAGGCTTTTGCACATTTTCCACAGTGGATACATTTATCCATATCCACACTGTACCGATAAATGGACACTTTATTAAATATGGAATAAAACGCACCAAGCGGGCAGATATATTTGCAAAATGGCCGGTATATTATAATAGAAAGAATAATCGTCACAATAAGGATCATATTTTTCCATATGTACAGCCATCCGATCGCACCACGCATTGCCTTATTCAAAAGAACAAGCGGTAGTCCACCCTCCAGAGTGCCCGCCGGACAGATCAGCTTGCAGAAATAAGGAGCGCCCTGTCCCATTACGTCTGTGAGCACCAGCGGAAGCAGGATTACAAACACCAGGAAAATCACATACTTCAATTTTCGGAGCACCTTGTCCCATTTAAAGGTACGGATTTTCTTCGGAAAGGGAATCTTGTTCAGCAGATCCTGGACCAGTCCGAATGGGCACAGGAATCCGCAGACCAGTCTTCCCATAAGCGCACCAATGAAAATCAGAAATCCCACCACATAATAAGCAAATTTAAAGTTCCAGCTTCCGATCACTGCCTGCAACGAGCCAATAGGACAGGCACCTGTAGCTCCGGGGCAGGAATAACAATTCAGCCCCGGCACACATAGGTTTTTCGTTTTTCCAGTATAAATCTTTCCCGTTACAAAACCAGCTACATGGGAATTTGTAAATGCAGCCCACAAAGCCTGTATGGTATGTCTGGGCCAGTCTTTTATATTCGTTTTTTTATCCAATTCCAATACACTCCATACAGATATTTACAGCTTTCGTCAGGACGACTTCCATCTCGCCCCTGTATATGCCAAATGCCATCATCAGAATCCCCACAGCTACAAGGGCGATTCCGGTCCATCTGGTCTGTGTTAATTTTTTCATACGCTTAATTCCATCTTTCCTAAACAGTTTGCCTTTTATTTGCCTGCGTTAATTTTCTCCAGTTCGTCCTTAACCGCAGCTTCCCACTCTTCCAGGCTCCTGCTTCCCATGATTGGGTCTCCTACAATGTTTCCATCCTTGTCTACAAAGAAGGATTCGGGAAAACTACTCAATCCACTGATACGACCGTTGAAATTTCCTTCATCTGGAATCAGAAGCGGATAGGTAACTCCTGTTTTTTCCCGCAAAACCTGCGCCTTTTTCACTACGTCCTCGTCCGTTTTTCCATCATCTCCAATGGTATCCATTACCATTCCGACTACGCCGACGCCCTGCTCTTTCATTTCCTGATAAAGCTTATCCAGATCCGGCATTTCATTGACGCATGGGGAACACCAGGTGGTAAAAGCATTTACAAGGGTCAGGTCATAATCGCTGAACACTTTTTCTGTGTATTCATTTCCATCAATATCCGTGGTTGTAAAGGTGCCAACATTCGTTGCATCCGGATTGATATTTTCTGCAGGCTGATCAAAAACAGACAGGTTTGAATTAAATTCAGTCATATCTGTAAGTGTAGTCTCTATTTTTTCAATTTCATCTGTTAATTCTGATTCTGCGTTTTTGTTGATGCTGAGATAGTATTTATATTTTCCGTCTGCGCTGGTTCCCAGTTCTTTATGCTCATTACAGCCGGTAATGGAATCCAGGTCGTCAATCACATCTGTGCTGTAAGCACCCAGTGTACCAATTCGTTCAATACTTGCAAGCCAGTCCTCAAATCCGGTTCCCAGCATGTTTACGTCTTCATCTTTCTGTTCTTCTGTAAGCTTATCCCAGTGAAGGAATCCATAATCAAATCCGGACATATCATCCTTCCATTTTTCAGCTGTAATCATAACCACATCCGAATTATCCATCTGTTTCTTCAGTTCATCCGGAAGAACCGCTTTTAAACCAAGATATGGATATTCATAGGAATCCTGGGATTTCATACTGATGCTGCTGGCTTTCACTGTTTTTTCCAGCGGTGTTCCATCCTCGGAAAATACCATAGTCTCGGAATTATCTGACGCCTCATCAGCGGATACTGCGACACCGGCTCCATCAGCGGATACGGTCACTCCGGCTGCATCGGCAGACACGGCCACTCCGGCTTCGTCAGCAGAAACCGCTGCACCAGTTTCCTCTGCAGACTCTGATTTTTCTGCCGTATCAGCTGCCAGAACTCCCGTCAGATTTACAGATGTCATTGTAAGCATTCCCGCTGCCAGGAATGCGAGAAGTCTTTTTTTATTCATTATATTAAATCTCCTTTTTCTGCTTTATTCCCTCACAGAGTTGACAGGCTGTTGCGGTTTATGCTCTGCATTTTCTTCATCTCTGTGCTTTTATCTGAGCATATTCTAACACCCTTCCTATAAAATCCGTGTTAAGATTTCCTGATTTCACAGAAAAAACATATAAAATTTTTAAATCATACCACTTGAAGCGACACCCCAATACTTTATTCCACATCCGCACTCTCATCTGCAATATACTCAAAGAAATCAAAATCTGCCGTATGCTGATGCATCATGCGGTCACCACAGGTAATTCCCACAAAAGCCCCTGTAAATTCTCCAAATTCTGAATACTCATCCGAGAATTTCGTAGTATCGAAACGTGGCCCGATTTCTTTGTAATTTTCCCCATCCAGCGACCATTCGAAATAAGATTCTCTTCCTTTTACTTCCAGTCTCATCCAGATGTCCTGACCATTCTCCACATAAGTCCGCGCTTCCGGAAATTCCCGTTTGGTTCCGTTTTCCACCTGCATAACAGAAATGGCGCTGTGATTCAGGGTATCGCTGAAATATTTGTATAAATACACAAAATTCATATTGTCATAGTAAAGGATCAGACCAGCTGTGTGCTGATAACTAAGTGGCGTGAAATCAAGTTTCGTCGCAACTGTTGCCTGTACACTGGTTAACTTTCTCGCCAGAATACTTGCTTTATTTAAAGAGCAGCCAGATTCCTGCCCGCGCAGACGGATCCAGCCTGGTCTTGCTTTCAGATCAACAAAGGTCTGAGGATCAATGCGTGGTGCATAATATCCGATTCCAAGAGTTTCGGAATCAAAATCATCCTTCTGTGAAAGTTTCTTCACAGGATACTCTGGCAGCTTGCTTTCCTCTACAAATTCCTGTGCCAGATTCCCGCCACCTTCCATCCGAAGCCAGCCATCCGCTGTCCATTTCATACGCTGGATGGCAGTCTCACGGCCAAGTGTGCAGCGAAGCTCCGGTACAAAAGGTCTGGCAGTAAGATGCACAAGCCAGGTCTCACCATTTGGAAGATCCACATAGCTGGCGTGACCGGATTTCTGCAGCTTGCTTTCCGGATTATAATAACGGGGCTTCAGATGATCCCAGTCAGCACGCTCATTGTGCGCTTCCGGAGAGGAGGTCAGGATCGGATTGCAGGGATCTGCCTCATAAGGTCCCCAAACATTTTTTGAACGCCCCATTGTTACACTGTGATAATAACCAGTGCCACCTTCTGCACACATAATATAGTAGTAATCCCCATGCTTCGTCAAGTGAGGCGCTTCGATACAACCACGGTCAGTTCCGCCCCGCCAGAAAGCCTTTGGCATTCCCACTACTTTTTTCTCTTTCGGATCATACTCTGCAATACAGATCGGGCCAGGCTTCTCATACTCCGCTCTGGTCTCCCACTCCAATGCCACAATATATTTTTTCCCATCATCATCATGAAACATAGAGGCATCAAAGCCGGAGGAATGAAGGTAAACCGGCTCACTCCAGGGTCCCCGCAAATCTTTCGCTGTGATTAAATAATTATCTACGTCAAAATATCTGGCATTCATGGAGTTCATAACTCCATAAACCACATAAAACAGGTCATCTTCCTCACAATAAGTCAGACAAGGCGCCCAGATTCCCTTGGCACTGGGCAGCTTCTTCAGATCGGGATCCTCAGCATTGGTAAGTGCATGGGAATAAAGTTCCCAATTTTTCATATCTCTGGAATGGTAAATGGGGATTCCTGGAAACCACTCAAAAGATGAAACTGCAATATAGAAATCATCGCCTTTGCGACAGATACAGGGATCAGCATGGAAACCTGGTAAAATCGGGTTGTGAATCATAATAAAAGCCTCTCTTTCTCAAAAAACATCCATCCATACAGGACTTTCACAGTAAATTCAGCATAAATTACTTGCCAGCAATTTTCAAGATATGATAGTATCTAAGTAATAGGTCAATATTCTCTTTTTCACGGTGACAAATATTATGAAAAAAATATTTACAGAATCAAATTATGAAGTAATTCCACTGGACACCAGAACTAACGTATGTTTTTACACCTCCATCGACCCCCAAAGCTATGTCCCACCACACTGGCATGATGCAATTGAAATCATTTACCTTCTTGAAGGCGAGTTAAAAATTATTTCAGATGGAATCACCCAGGAATTGCAGCACCGTCAGTGCATACTGATACAGCCCAACAAAATTCACGCCACTTTATGTACCCGCCCCAATAAGGCCATTGTTTTCCAGATTCCTCTGTCCTTTATGGAAAAATTTGTTCCGGGGGCTTCCAGACTTACTTTTCAATTAAATGATTCTCCTGGATTTTCCGCTTCTGACACACTGGACTTATATGTGGAAAATATTAGGAAACTAAAGAGAAATTTGGAAGAAATGCAATTTATAATGGACACGAAACCAGATGGCGCAATGCTCTTATTTAATGGACTTCTTTTCCAGGTTCTTTATCAGCTGTATCATGATTTCAGTTCTTCCCAGCCAGCCGCCTCCAATAACAGACAGGTTCGTAATCTGGAAAAATTAAAACCGGTTTTGGATTATATCAATGACAATTACAGGCACCCAATTGCTTTAGAAGAAGTTTCCCGGATTGCCATGTTTGACTCCAAATATTTTTGCCGTTTTTTCAAAAAATGCATGGGGACTACTTTTCTGGAATATCAGAACCAGATTCGCCTTTCCCATATTTACCAGGATCTGATTTCCACAGATGATAAAATAGGAGATATATTAGAGCGGCATGGTTTTACTAATTACAAATTGTTTCGCCGAATGTTTTTTCAGCATTTTGGATGCACACCCACAGAAGTACGGAGGAGAATCTCATGCACATTTTAATTATCGAAGATGAAGAACAGCTCTGCCGCTCTATCGCAGAAGGGCTTCGCATAGACGGATATGAGGCAGATGTCTGTTTCGACGGCGCAGAGGGATTTTCCCTTTGCACAACTGAAAACTATGACCTGATTTTACTGGATCTGAACCTCCCTGGAATGGACGGGCTGGAAATCCTGCGCCAGTTCCGCAGGCAAAATTCCAATACTCCTGTTCTCATTCTATCTGCCCGCGACCAGATTCAGGACAAAGTGGATGGACTGGATCTGGGAGCCAATGATTATCTTACCAAACCTTTCCATTTCGAGGAGCTGGAGGCACGGATCCGCAGCCTTACCAGGCGAAGGTTCATCCAGGAGGATGTATGCCTGAAATGGGAAAATCTGGTCTTTGATACCAGAACCCGGGAAGCTGCTGTAAATGGAACACCACTTTCTCTTACCAGGAAAGAAAGCAGTCTTCTGGAATATTTTCTCCTTCACCAGAACCGGGTGATCTCACCGGAGGAAATGATTGAACACCTCTGGGATGGCAGCGTAAATAGTTTCAGCAATTCCATCCGTGTGCATATTTCAGCCCTGCGGAAAAAGCTGAAAGCGGCACTTGGAACTGATCCGATACAAAATAAAATCGGACAGGGATATATATGGGAGATACATTAATAGAAGGTGCGTTAACAGGAGGTGCATTGATGAACACGATAGACGAAACATTAACAAATAATACTTTAACAGATAATACATTAACCGCAGGCACATTGGACAACCATAAATCAAGGTCTTACATCTCCCTCCAGTGGAAGCTCACTTTTCTATTAACTTTATTAATGCTGACAGCCTGCATTCTCATGTATTTCTTCATCAGTCGTTCTGCCGTCAGCGGAATGGATGGACTGCAGGACTATATGATCCAGCTGGATCCCCAGGATGGGGAAAATCCCATTACACTCAATGTAAATCCATTGGCCATGTTTCCACAACTTGAGGAAGAGGTTCAAAATACCAAAAATCAATTCATGCTGCAAAGTATTCTGGCTACTGGGATTATTATTCTCTTATCCAGTTTGTGCACTTATTTCATTACCAGAAAAACACTGGGACCCCTTCAAAAGCTGAATCAGGAAGTGCGTCACATTCAGGTGCAAAATCTTTCTACCCAGCTTGCCGTTCCAGCTTCAAAAGACGAAATTGCCCAGCTCACCAGCTCTTTCAATGAAATGCTCACCCGCCTGGACAATGCTTTCAAAGCACAGAAACAATTTTCCGCAAGTGCTGCTCATGAATTACGAACCCCCCTTGCTGTGCTTCAGACCAATTTAGAGGTTTTCCAGAAAAAAACTGATCCTGATTCTTCCGAATATAAGCAGCTTTTCTCCATGATCCAGGCGCAGACTGCCAGACTTTCCCATCTGGTAGAGACTCTTCTGGATATGACCAATTTGAAATCCATTCCAAGGTCTGACCAGGTGATACTTGACGAGCTTATAGAGGAAGTTTTCTGTGATCTGGATCCCGTAGCGGAGAGGGCAGGGATTACGCTGGTTCAGGAAAATAAAAGTAAAGAGACTGCTTCGCCTTCTACAGTCACCGGCAGCTATGTTCTTCTTTACCGTGCAGTTTACAATCTTGTGGAAAATGCCATCAAATATAATCGTGCTGGCGGAATGGTCACTGTTACACTTAAGCACGGCGATCCCCAGTCCAGCGATTCCCAGTCCAGTCAGATCACGGTTCTGGTCAAAGACACCGGCATTGGCATTTCCTCTGAAAACCAGGAGAAAATTTTTGCTCCCTTTTTCCGTATAGACAAATCCCGAAGCCGTGCCATGGGCGGCGCCGGACTGGGATTGGCACTTGTGGATTCCATTGCCAGGGAACATGGTGGCACTGTAAAAGTGGTGGAAAGCAGTGAAAAAGGCAGCACCATTGGACTGACGCTGCCTGTAGGTCAATAAGCATATTTATTTCTATAATAGGACATTTACTTTCTTTTTCCAGCTATCTCTTTCCTTCTTTTTCTTTAGAAAGTGAATGTCCATACATTTTTTTATAAAGATTGTACAGATAATGCCAGTCCGAATATCCTACTAATTCTGCAATTTCATAAATTTTCATGTCACTGTTTAAATACAGATTTCTTGCCTGCTCCATTCGCAGCTTTGTAATATAATCTACAAACTTTACTCCCATACTCTCCTTGAAAATTTTACTGAAATAATTTTTGCTCACACCAATTTTATCCGCTACCATCTGTAGCGAAAGCTCTTTATTTCCAATATTTTCACCTATATAATTCAATGCCTGAATCACTTCTTTTTTCATAGAACCAGCAATGTCCGAAACGCCGGAAATACGAATTTTATTTACCTCTGTATCTGCCCGTGCACACAACTCCGTTGCATGAGCATAATTCCGCGCCAAAAACTCTGTACCTTGCGTCAGGTCGCTAATGCCTGCTGCCACCTCAATTTGATAATATAGTTTCAAAAATGTAAATCCAGAGTTGAGTTTATTATAAATGCGCTCGATAAAGAGTTTTCTGCTCTCAATCTCTTTAGTTTTACAACAGATGATTGCACATTCTTTATAGTTAATTCGATAGAGAAAGCATTCGCCATCTTCACTTATAACCTCTTCCAGCACATTTCCTATAGAAAACTGCATAAGACTCAAATCATCTCCAAACACCCGCGTCAAGCATTCCTGATATTTTATCAATTGAATACAAACGACTGCAAACTCTGTATTTTCCAACTCCTTCCATTGTTCAGCAGTCATCCCGGAACTCGATTTAGAAACCTTCTCCCCTTGAAGAAAACATTTCAAAATATCTTTTTTTGAAACTGTATGAACACTGTTATTTTTTATCTCTTTTTTCTTTTCCAAAACTCTCTGTACTGATTCCAAAATATCGCCAGGCATCATAGTTGGCTTAAATAAATAATCTTCAGCACCTAGCTGCATTGCACTTCGAACCAGTTCAAACTCATTATAACTGCTCAGCATAATTACGGCTGGAGATATTCCCATTTGATTTACCTTTTCCAAAAGTTCCAATCCCGTCATTGATGGCATACGTATATCTGTCATTAATATATCAACCGTATATTTTTTCATAAATTCCAGTGCCTCTTTTCCACTGGATGCCTGGTAGACTTCCACACCATATTCAGCCCATGGGATTGTATTTACTACTGCCTGCCTTGCATACGCTTCATCGTCAACGATCAGTAAGACTTTCATTTGCAGTTTTTCCTCCTTCAACGATGGGAAATACTACTGTTACACAAGTTCCCTCGCCAATTATGCTATGAATCCTCATTTCAGATTCTTTTCCAAAATTAATTTCCAATCTGTCTTTTATATTATTTAAGCCAATTCCGGTAAGCTTATCAAATCCTTCATACTGAAAGCCGCAACCATTATCATATACACAAATCTTTAGTTGTCCGCTCTTTTTCGCACAAGTTACTGTGATTATATTTTCCTTTCCATTATTATCAAAAGCATGAATTAAAGCATTTTCCACGATTGGTTGTAGCAGCATTTTAAGTACCAGACATTCCTCACACCCTTTTTCAACCTGATATTTCACAGCAACATTGCTTCCATATCTCATGTTTTGAATGTAAATATAATCCTCAATAAACCGTATCTCCTCTTTAAGCGCAACCATGTCCACAGTATTTTTACAACTATATTCCAAGATTTTGGTCAATGCCACAATACTGTTTGCAATATCCATCTGGTTCTGGGAAATTGCCTGCCACTTAATAGTATTTAAAGTGTTATACAAAAAATGAGAATTGATTTTCGCATTTAACGCCATCATCTCCATTCTGGTTTTTTCATGTTCTTTCTGAATATTCTCCTTCATCAGAACATCAACTTCCCGAATCATGGTATTAAATCCTTCCACCAGTTCTGCCAAATCCTTATTATCTGGCTTATCTACCTGAATATCAAAATTACCCTGGCTGACTTTTCCCATTCCCTTAATCAACACAGCAATCGGCTTCGTGATACTATGCGACAGACTAAGGGATAATCCAAGCGCACAGAGCAAACAGATTGTAAATACCAATAGCCAGGTATTCTGGATCTTTCCAAGCTCTTCCCGAAACATAGCATCGCTATTCACCTGAATCAGATACCATTCCTTGTTAGATAATTCCACTCTTTTTATCAGGCTCTTCTCTGCATTTTCTTCATCTTGGCCGCATTTTGTCACAAGCTCTCCCAGATTATACTTTCCGTAGGTAATATTTCCAGCTTCTTTTCCTATATCCGAAGAGTCAGGAGCATAAATCAGATAATTATCCTCATCAACAATAAAAGAAAAATCACTTTCTGTCATTTCCAGCAATTCTACGGATTTTCGAATTTTTTCATAAGGAATGTCCATCTGAATCAATCCTATAGCTCCGCTTTGTGTATACTGATTCAAATAGATCAACAGACTAACCATATAAGGAGCCTTATCCGCATTTCCACGATATCGATATGTAGCCCGGTGTGGTGGAAGTACTACCTTTTTTCCTTGTTGCATCTTAGACAAAGGCTCTTCCAACTGTGTCTTATAAAGTTCCTCATTCCATTCGCTGTTAGAGCTAAAACCATTTCCATCGAAATCCAGTATATAAATATTATCTACTGTATCATTTGAAATACAGATGTTCGTAAGCTGGGATGTTATTTTCCGATATAGGAGCAAACGATCATATGTACTTTTTTCCGAATAACCTTCAAATTCTGAAGATAAAACTGCCAGTCCAAGTACCTGATCAGAAATTGTATCAATTTGCCGCAAAATGTTATTTACATTAGCCGTCATATTTTTTCTGTTATTTTCCTGAAATATGGCGACCTTTTCACGGTAAAATTCTCTTGTATAATTATAATAAAACCCCAGAATAACCAAACTGGACAAAACTGGCGTAACCAACATCGCAATCGCCATTTTCTTTTGTATGGAAATTGTTTTAAATTTTCCTATCCATTTTCTCATTCCAGGATCATCTCCTTTTACTTTCTTAGCATTAGAAATTCCTGTCTTTTATTATAACATGACAAGATAAATCAGAGAATTCCTTTTCCAGATTCTTTTTCACCCTTTCAAGCTTGTCCCAATCGTCTCCATATCGTCCGGAAGTTGTCAATATCTTTATTTTATTCTCCCTTACCACCAAAATACAATTAAAATATAATTTTCCTCTATCTCTTACCCACAAAAGATATACACCATCCTTTGTGATCCACTTTTTTAATGGTTGAAAAATATGCTGTGGAAAATTATTTTTCCTTAACACTTGAATTCCTTCTGTTTCTTCCAGTGCCTTGTATTGATATTCCAGATAATCGTCAATATCCCAGTCATAAATTTCGGGAGCCTGCAGTTTTTTATCATAGCAATCCATTGCAGTTTCTGTATAAATGCGTATTTCATCTAACTGGGGAAAATGTTCTAACAGGTTATGAGGATGTTCTAAATATCTGCAATCAAATTCTACAGGTTCTCCATCCTGCATAACAGCATGATATTTCTTTCCCTTTCTTAAGACGTGAAGGATCTTTACAGGTGGGCAATACATATTCAGAATTTCATTCAGATGCGTCCACAACTCTGGTTTCAGACATTCTACGGATATATTTTTATCAACCATTTTAGCTTTCCTCCATTTTGACTTTCCAGATCTGAATTTCAAAGGGATGTAGTGTAATATCCAGATGCTCTATTGCTGTTTTGCAAGTATTATTTTGTACATCTGTAAATCGTTGTTTTCCCTGAAATTCCACAGAAGCTTCTATTAATTTATCCGAAGAATTGGCCACAAAAAGTAGATCAGAGGCATCTTTCTCTCTTTTGTAAACTGCAAGTTCACAGTTTGTTGCTTTATATCCGGACAAAGGAAGAATATCTAAGGATATTTCGTCTGGGTTACTAATTACATTTACTGACTTTTCTTTCCTTAGCAGCTGGCATGCCTCTCCTCGCCTGTCAATATCCGGTACAGTTGGGCCCAGATATAGCTTTCTTCCTGGAAGTTTTGCAAAATTCGAAAGTTTTTCCTGTATCCATCCTTCCATAAAATTATAAGAAGCTGCAAATATTACGTCATACTGTGCCATTTTTTCCGATGTCACATAGCAATCTGAAATGTCATATTCAAATCCCATTTTGTCCAATGCAAACATAATTTCCTGTACCCAGGTTTCTCTGTCATATCCGCCAGAGCAATTATCCATCTCCAATTTACCTGCATACTTTTCCGTTTTCCAGAGATTATTGGGAATATCTGTTCCTTTTATAAAGCAGTTAGAGGAAAACGTATTACGATTTCGAACAAATGTAAGTGCACGCAATCGCCCCATGTCATAGTTTTTCAAAACAAGGATTTTGGTTGTTCTGGAATATGTATTTAATTCTGCTTTATTTAGGATGTTTAATAAATCGCAAAACATTTTATACCAGTTTTCCCGAATTGAACCATCATTTCTAAGGGGACACCCTGTCCAACGGTCACGATCTGCAAGCATATAGAAATTTACTGCTTTCATTCCATTCATAAACGCATACAAGTAACCAAACTTTTCTTCTTGGGGACTGAGTAGCTGTTCCCTGTCAAACCAGGAACCAGAACCAAACTCTGGTACAAAGGGAAGCCTGCTGCTTCCGGCTAGATAACGAATTCTCTCCTTCAGCATAGATGTGTCGCCTGGATCCGGATATGCATCAATTCCGGCTACAGACAACCCCGGAATTGCCTCATCCCGCTGAACCGATATGGGAGTATAATTCTGGTAGGCACAGTTATGAAAAATAGGAATTGGTAGTTTTAATTCCTCCAGAATTCCAACCATTTTTCGTAATGCTTCCAAAATCTGATACTCTTTATATTCCAACCAGTCGAAATAATATTCCAGGTTCTCATCACCTTCCTGATAGCCGGAAGGAGGAGAAACTTCTTCGAAGTTTTCATAGGTCGAGCAGTAAACTTTATTAAGTATATGTATTTCCTGATATTTCTCTTTCAGATATCCATGATAACCCTGTATGGATCCTTCTGAATAATCCATGATATACGGCTGATCTCTAAAAAAATTACAGGTCTCATTATCTGCCTGAATCGCGATGATTCCTCCCTGTGGATAACAATGTCTCCTCAGAATTTCAGCAAAACTCTTAAAATAAATTCTTGTCTCTTCATATAATTTTGAACCAGCATAAGATGGGATAGGAAACGCGCCTGTAACATATGGATATACCACAGAAGTACCAAACGGTGTTTTGGCTTGTATTTCCGGCATTCTAAGAAGCCACTCCGGATATCCAAACCATGTCATTTCGGCATTAATATGTGGTCCCGGCCTTACAATTACATATAGTCCAACCTTTTCACAAACATCCAGAAATTTATTTAAATCTTTCCTTGGATCCTGATTTCCATAATCAAATACACCTCTCTCCGGTTCATGTACACTCCATGGAATATAAGTTTCTACAATGGAAAATCCCATTTTCTTTATATTAATCAAAATAATTTCCCACGTTTCAGGAGCCATCCGCCAGTAATGAACAGAACCGCTGTACAATGGAATCTCCTTTCCCGCTTCTTTTTCTCCTTCCAAATAGATTCCATTTTCTGTAAATCTTACATTTGTATTCATATCAGTACCATTATCCTTTCACTGCACCTGCCGTCATTCCGGCAATAACCTGTTTCTGAAAAAGCAGATACATAATAACAACGGGAACTATGGATATTACGAAACCCGCGCACAAAAGACCATATCTTGTCGCATAAGAGCCTTTTAGTGCAGAAATTGCCAGAGACAAGGTTTTCTTTTGTGGGGACGATATCAGGACAAGCCCCATAAGCAGATCGTTCCAGCAATTCAAAAATGCCAGTGTAGCAACTGTTGCAATACCCGGCTTTGCAATTGGAAAGATAATTCTTAGAAAAATCTGACTTCTAGAACATCCATCAATTGTGGCTGCTTCATCCATTTCTCTTGGTATACTGTCAAAAAATCCATTCATAATGTACATACTTAATGATATATTTGTTGCAGTATACATCAACACAAGAGAAAACAAATTATCTGTTAATCCTATTTTTTTGAAAATCAATACAGATGGAATCAAAAGTGCATGAATAGGTATCATAATTCCAAGAGAAAAATATGTAGAAAGGAATGTACTTTTCCATACACGAGTAAGAATATAACATCCCATAGACGTAATAATAATTAAAATTACCAGCGTTGCAAGACAAACAAGCATACTGTTAAAGAAATTACGTCCTACATCAGCCCCGGCCCACACTTCTTTATAATTTTCAAAAGCAATTTTCACCGGCATTCCAAAAGGATCTCCAAAAATAGAATTATTATCTTTAAAAGAAGAAATCAGTACCCATATAAATGGATATAAGGATACTATCGCTACTATTATCAAAAACAAATACTTAACAATTGTTGATACCTGATATTTCCAGGATTTACGAAAAAATCTCATAGTGCCTCCTATCTTTTCTCTCGCCAGGCAGAAATTGCATTAAATAACACTGTGATAACAAGAGATAACAACACAATTGTTACTGTAATCGCACTTCCAGTTCCAAAATCAGAGTTTACGAACGCAGTTTTATACATATAAACACCAAGATATGCTGATCTCACACCTGGTCCTCCACCTGTCATAATCCAGGAATGCTCAAACGCTTTCAAAGAACCAGTCACACATAGAATTACGCATATATTGGTAAAATTTGCAATTTCAGGAAGAACAACATGGAAAAAAGTCTGAGTTCTATTTGCGCCATCAATCTGAGCACTTTCTGATAATTCTTCTGGCATTGATTGCAATGCCCCCAGAAATATGGTCACATAAAGTCCTATATATTGCCATACCTGCGGTACCATTACTGCGTATAAAAGTGTATGAATATTAGAAAGCCAATTTGTAGCCAGACTTCCCAGACCAATTGCTTCTAGAATTCTGTTAAACACACCAATTTCACTATTATAAAAAAGAGAAAACATCAAAGATATAGCGACAGGAGCAATAACAACTGGAAGAAAGAAAATGGTTCGGAATATTTTCATTCCTTTTACCTTGGAGTACAAAAGGTATGCCAGAATAAGCCCTACTGGAATTTGGATGAGTAGACTGATTATAACCAATTTGATCGTATTCCAGAACGTTATCCAGTAATCACCGTTTTCAAACAAGGCCTTAAAATTATCCAAACCCACAAAAACTTTTTCTGTTACCCCATTCCAGCTTGTCAGACTGTAATATGCAGACTGTATAAGCGGAACAAATAAAAATATGGTATAAATCAAAAATACCGGTAATAAAAATCCTATGCAAACAGGAACTTTTTTGTATCTATTCATAATACCCCCTCATTCATAATGTAAAATCTGCGGATCACATGTCCATTGGGATACAAAAAGGCTGCCACATCTGAATGTTCATCCGCGGCAACCTTTTATTAACGTTACTTATCCCTAAAAGCAGCTACCGTTTATTTTTCCTTATCCAGTACTGCCTGTACCTTGTCTACAAATTCCTGTCCAGTAAGAGCGTTGATAAACAATTCGTCAAGGCTGGAATCCATCATGGTAATTGCCTCTGCACTTGGCATTGTCGTATAGTGAACCTGAACAAGAGTTTTATCAGCCGCATAATCAAGTGTTTTCTGCATGATCAGTTTCTGGGAAGCTTTATCAACTTCTACTTTCTTACATGGAATCATACCACTTTCTGTAAGTGATTCTGTTAATTCATCAGATGCAAGCATGTCACACACCTTCAAAATTGCATCATGTTTCTCCGGATCCTCATAAGCTGCTTTATTAATCATAAATCCATATACTGTAAATCCAGTTTCAATTGTTGCAGGATCAATTGTTGCATCTGGCATTTGCGGAATCGGAATAATATCACTGCATTCCTGGATATCATCTGGAATTGATTCATACATCCATGGATATGTATAAGTCATAGCCGCCTTTCCATCTGTATAAAGCTGAAGGCTTGCAGACCAACCGCCATTCGCCATTGTATCTTCCGGAAACAGCTTGTTATCAATCATATCAAGAAGAGTATCCGCAACCTTCACTGCATTATCAGTATTAAAGTTTCCGCCAGAGGCAAGTGCTGCAATCTCATCTGCGCCGCCCTCATACTGATTGTACAACTCACTATAGAAAAATTCTGAAGGAGTACCACCATTACTTCCAATTGCCATTGGAATAATTCCGTTATCATTAAATACTTTTCCAACTTCCAACAGTTCTTCATATGTTGTCGGATATTCAAGATTATACTGTTCAAAAAGATTTTTATTTGCCAGAAGAACACCTCTTGTAGACTCAATCGGGATTCCGTATGCATTTCCGTCTCCTGCAATATAATAGTCAAACGCACCGTCATCAAAATCTTCTCTGGTTACATTTTCGCTATCAGCAAAATAGTCATCAACGTTCAGGAGTAAACCAGCATCAACCATATCCTTCATCATGCCGCCACCCCAATAGGTAAATACGTCTGGAAGATCTCCGGAAGCAGTCTGTGTTTTAATTTTAGTTTTATAATCCTCAGTACTATATGTCTGAAGAGTTATATCCATTGTATCAGCATTTTCTTCCTGGAACTTCTGGAACACAGGATAGAAATAATCATATTTCGAATCACCTTCACCCCAATTGGTAGCTACAACAATAGAAACCTTATCATCTGCCTTAACTTCCTGACTACCATAAACCGCAAATCCACCAGTGCACATTACAGCTGCCATACTTAATGAAACCAGTTTTTTTCCTTTCATTCTACTATAACCTCCCTATATATTCTTTTTCGCTTTTGTTGAGATTTACCGGTGCCTCTCTTTTATGCTCTTATTATTACAGAAATTTTACTTTTTTAAAATACAAATATTTTCCTTGAAATGTTATAGATTCTTACACTTCGTGCTAAAAAAGAATGAATTTAGACAGAATATCTCAATAACCTTGCTCTCAGACACATTATTAAATAGATTACTGTATTGGTAAAATTAAAAAGCCAGGAACAATTTATACTGCTCCTGACTTTTTTATTCTTGTTCTATTAAATCTCATAATCCGAAAACGGCACTGGCTCCGTAGATACATCATAAAAATGCCACCATTCGCATTCATATGCCTGGAAACCGACGGATTCCATTACTTTTTTCAGATATTCACCGTTTCTCCTTCCGATTTCAGAGTGACCGGCATAGCTTAAAGCTGCGCGTTCATCCATAGTGTCAAACGGAGATGGCATTTCAATTTCATTGCCTTCATTATCTGTCAAAGTAACATCAACGCACATTCCGTTCATATGGGTAGGTCGAAATGTCTTGATTTTCGCCATGTCCGGTGGTCGGGCGATGAAGTCGTCGTTTGGCATAATTTCCCAGAATCTTTTCTGCGCACGAATGGGTCGGTAGGCATCCCAGACTTTCACACGGTAACCGTCTTTTTCAAAAATTTCCTTAGCTTTTATCAGAATCTGAGCCGTGTGCTCGTCCAGCCAGCATTCTGCGGACTGGTACACCTGCACGCCGGTGAAATTATCCGATGTGGCATATTTCAGATCAATGATAAAATCAGAGGACATATCGGTAAGTTTGACAAGATTTCCTTTTCTTTCCATGTAAGTCTTTTCCTCATAGTTAACTATTGTAAATTTCAAGTGACGATTCACTTCTCATTAACACAAGCCCAAATGCATTCTTCATCTTCAGTGATGGCATTTAGGCTTGTAATACGATTTACTGAATAGTTACAATTTTATGTACACGCAACTTCTTTTAGAACCCAATTCCAGTAGCAATTCCCAGCAAAATCGCCTGCGCTGCAAACAGCATCAGAAACAGTGGTGTGAACCACTTATACCATTTCTGCAGGGAAATTCCACCCAGGCCACAGATGATAACGATATCCGCCGTTGGCCAGAAAATGTTGGAAAGTCCGTCACCAAACTGGAATGCAAGAACCGCTGTCTGTCTGCTTACTCCGATAATATCCGCCAACTGCGCCATGATTGGCATAGTTGCAGAGGCCTGACCTGTTGCAGATGGAATAAAGAAGTTGATCAGTGTCTGAACTACCAGCATTACCTGCGCCGAGACTGCGTGTGGTGCATTTTTCAGTACATTTGACAATCCATAAATAACAGTATCCATAATCTGCGCATCCTGCATGACAACGGTAATGGCCTTCGCGATACCAGTCAGAATGCAGCCCCACATAGCAGTCTTGGCGCTGTCAATAAACTCGCTGCACCATTTATTCGGAGACCATTTGCAGATTGCTGCAGCGATCATGGACATGAGGAGGAACAGACCGCACAGCTGCGGGAAATCCCAGCCCCATTTGATCAGACCAAGCATAAGTACTACCAGCACAACCAACACGTCCAGCAGAACCAGACCGTCTTTTAAGGTAAAGCTATACTCGTTCAATTCATCTCTGTCAAAAGCATGAATATTTTTTTCTCCAAATACAACAGAAGCACCTGGATTTTTCTTAATTTTTCTACCGTACATCATTACATAAATAATGGAAATTACCATGAAGATCACGAAACAGATTGCACGGTATCCTGTTCCTGAATAAAGCTCCACCCCGGAAATAGTCTGAGCGATTCCAACAGAATAAGGGTTCAGGGTTGCCCCCATGAATCCAACAAACTCACCAACTGCAATAATTGCAAATCCGAACATTGCATCATATCCAAGAGCAACTCCCAGACCTACGATCAATGGATAAAATCCGTAGAACTCACTTGCCATACCAAATACAGATCCGCCTAAACCAAAGATCATCATAATAATCGGCACAAGCAGGATTTCTTTTCCCTTTAGTTTCTTCAGAATGGTTCCGATTCCCGCATGAAAGGCGCCGGTTTTTACCACCACACCAAATGTTCCGCAGCAACAAAGTATCATGAAGATTACGTCAGCGGCTTCCACGCAGCCTCTGTACAGAACGCTGAAGAATCCAAGAAATCCGGTAGTTGTAACCTCGGATTTATCAATAGTGTGATAGGTTCCATCAATGGCTACGTTTCGAATTCTCCCATTGATGTCCATTTCCTGATAATCGTAGGTTCCAGATGGAATGATCCATGAAAGAATCGCCACCAGAAGTACCACCGATGCTACGATGATCAAAGTGTCCGGCATTGCCAGTTTCCTTTTTCTCTTTCCAGTCATAAATGACTCCCCCTTTATGTAGATAGATTCTAGTATTCTATCCCGACAGTACAATTACTGGCAAATAGAAAGCTAATACAGCGGAAATTAAGTTTCTGCTATATTGACGCAGATGAAAAATCAGACAAGTCAATATGGCGGCAACTTAAGATTCACTGTACTAATTACCAGTTAAATTCATAATACACTGTGCATAATATGGAGTCAACAAAAACTAATAAACCCAAAATATTATCGCTAATCAGCAGCATTTGCAGAAACAAAAAATGCCCCGCCAGAGGAAATGATGAAGTTTCCTTTGGTGAGACATTAAAAACGTTATGTTAAGCTGCCGATCCGCGCATATCTTTCCCTCCCATTAAGACTACGAACTTATCAGCTATGATTGTTATTATAATGATTCCTCCGATTTTTTCAATAGTTTTTAAAATATGACTTGTTTTTTCAGTATTTGACCTCATAAAAAGTACGGAACATGAAAATTTTACAATTCAATATAATACGGACAAATATCTTCATATTCTCCATTCTTCAATCGGAAGCCTCCTGGAATTACACCCAACTGATGGAAACCCACTCTTTCATAAAGATGTCTTGCATGAATATTTGTCGCCACAACTGCATTAAACTGCAGAACACGAAAGCCATGCTCTTTTCCCTGCTTTACACAGTCTTTCACAAGCTTCTCTCCAATATGGAGCCCGCGGCTGTCACGGGATACGGCATAGCTTGCATTGCAGATATGTCCGCATCTGCCTACATTGTTTGGATGAAGGATGTACAATCCCAATACCTGGCCATTCTCTGTATTTTCCGCTACTGCGGTGTAGGTCTGGGCTGCAAAGAACTCTGCACCACTACTCTCATCCAGACATTCCTCCTGCGGAAAGGCTACTCCATCCTCTACTACTTCATTCCAGATCCGGGTCATGGCTGGGAGATCTTCTTTCTGATATTTTCTGATTATGATTTTATTCTCCATTGGTTGATTTTCCATTGACTGCTTTTCCATTATTTAATTCTCCTTTGTCCCAAATTCATCCATACACTTTTTCTTTTTGTCTTATTATAGTACAAGCGATGTTATTTGCAAGACAAAACAAAGGGGATGTCACACTAACTCAAACGAAAACACAAGTTAATGCTACAAGCCCCTTCAGTTCTTTTATCTCATACTATTTTATTTCATATTCTTCCATCAGTTTTTCACGATACTTCAAATCATCTAAAGCAAGCTGTAGTTCTACAACCTTATTATCATCCAGAAGCCTCTTAGTCAAAGTTGCCATTCTCGCGCTCCCTTTTTCTTCTCCATCTCTCACTCCATCGTCATACAACATCTGGCCTAATCTTGTCATCGCCACAACCTCCTTTATTTCTTCCAGATCATTCCCTTGCAGGAATTTGTCTGCCAGGGTATATAGCATCGCCATCGTTTTCTCGGCAGCTTCTCCATCATCTTGTTTCGTAAGCAATATGGCTGTTTTTATCGTGTCTTTCTTTCCTAGCCCACTGGCCATTAATGGCGTTAGTGATAGCTTGGCAAAATCTTCATCTGTAAATTTCTCCCCGGCAGTCTTCTTCTCCTGAAGATACCGAAATATTTCATCTGCATTCTTCTGCGTCAGGTAGATAGGTATAACCTTGTACTCGTAGATTCCACAATCCAAAGTATCCATTGCATTTGTTATCCCACCGGAATAGATTACATATGTAATCACCTTCTTCCCGGTTTCATGGGAAAACACAGCTTCATATGCATGAAACCTCCGCAAATCTTTTTTCTCAGAATCCGTAGTCTGAAACTCCACATGAATATAAAAATCTCCTGTCGTCAGAAATGTAAAGTCCATAGACAACGAGTGAATGGTTAATTCTACAAGCTCTGTCGGGCCAATGTCTACATAGTCGTAGTCAATTCCCAGCATTTTCAGTATCTGATCACGAAAATAGCGGAAACCCATTTTCATGATCGCGTCTTCATGTTTCGTGTTTGACATGAGCATTTCCTTTCGTTAAATTCAGTATCGTCATCTCATGTACTTTATTTTCTTCTCTGACTGTATTTTATAAAACATATAATAACTGCTAATACACCTAAAAAGTTTTCTATAGGATGCATACCGCAATTTGTAAAAATATTCTTCGTTTTATCTTATGTGAAAGTATCAGTTAGTACTACGTCACCCTCTTTCCATAATTCTTACTTTTATTGTAACAAAGAGATTGATAAAATACTATATCAATTTCCGATTTTATAAAGTTTTCATAATTATCGTATCTGCCTTATTCGAAAATTATTTTTTCTACAAATATACTGCAAAGCAGGTTTCGCAGATTGCAGAAATATTTTTCCCACTTCTAGCAACACTCCCAGAAGGTCTCTGTACAAACAGAATCCCAAGCTTATCCTGTTCCATTAAATATGGGCAAAAAATACAGCTGAAGTGCAGCACCACACCTCAACTGTATTCTTAACATTTCATTCTACTACCTATCGTTACCCGACAAGTGCAACTTTGCGATTACATTATTTCTCCACCATATAATCCTTAATCACATCATGATCCCGCAATACCTTTTCTACCAGTGTTCCCTTAATTGCTTTCAGCAGCGGTTTCTTCACCAGGTTCAGCGGTCCTGGGAGCTCGATTTCAAGTGGGGATCTGCCGTCCATAAGTTTCACGCTGGCGTCAAGAAGCTCTCTCACATCATAAACGCTTCCCCACACTTCCGGAACGCCACGGTCTACGCCCATAAGGCCATATACCGCCTCCATTGCAGTACGAACGGAATACTCTGTGGTGAAAATGGTATCTCTTGGAGTCTCAGCGAACTGTCCAAGGAATGCGAAGTTTACACAGCCATCCGGGATAACATCCGGTCTGTCACCTTTTGCTCTTGGCATGAAGAATGCGGTAATGTAAGGCATCATGGTCGGTACGCAAACTGCGCTGTTCTCAGCCAGATCCTCAATCTGATCGGTCGGTACACCAAGATGATACAGCCACTCTTCTGTGATTTCTTTACCGGTACAGTCTTTCATCGGTTTCTTTACATAGTCGCCAGGTACATCTGTGAAAAGACCATAAACCCAGACGCACACTTTATCTTTGTCCTGATCCTTGAACTGACCCTGACGGTTGATGGTCCAGCTTAACAGCCAGCTGGAATCCTGGCAGCTTACGATACCGCCGGTAACAACCTTTCCGCTCTTCGGATCTCTCTTGCAGATGTCTGTGATATAAGGAATGATCTTGTCATCCAGTGTGGTAACCGTTGCAGATTCCCAGTTTGTTTTTGCAATATCAGAACAGAATTTCTCCGGATGTCCGAAGGACGGATCCTGTTTCGCAATGTTTTTCCAAAGGCTCCAGCAACCGCTTGTACGAACCTCAGCATCTCCGTTTGGAGCGTGATTCTGATCCCCGTAAATGGTTCCCTCTGTACAACTTCCGTTGGTAACAAATACATAATCATTTTCTGTAAGGAGGATTCCCTTCTCCACGCCTTTTATCTTACACTCAATGGCTGTTGCCACTTTTTTGCCATCATGGATATCAAAAATTACGTTAGTTACCTCTGTGTTAAACTGGAAGTCAACGCCTGCATCTTCCAGATATTTCTTCATTGGAAGAATCAGGGACTCATACTGGTTGTATTTGGTGAATTTCAGGGCACTGAAATCCGGAAGTCCGCCGATGTGGTGGATGAAACGCTGGATATAAAGCTTCATTTCCAGTGCGCTGTGCCAGTTTTCAAATGCGAACATGGTTCTCCAATATAACCAGAATGTGGAATTCAACACCTCATCATCGAATACATCCTCAATGGTCTTATCGTAAAGATCCTCATCCTTTGTGAAGAACAGCTTCATGATCTCCATGCAGCCCTTCTGGCTAAGGTTGAATTTTCCATCTGTGTGAGCATCTTTGCCCTGATTTACAGTTGCACGGCAAAGGGAGTAGTTCGGATCATGTTTATTCAGCCAATAGTACTCGTCCAGAACAGATGCGCCCGGTTTTTCCAGGGATGGAATGCTGTGGAAAAGATCCCAGAGACATTCGAAATGGTTTTCCATTTCACGGCCGCCTCGCATTACATATCCTCTCATCGGATCAAAGATACCGTCGCAGGCACCTCCTGCGATGTCCATTGCTTCCAGAATGTGAATGTGATCACCAGGCATCTGTGCGTCTCTTACCAGGAAGCAGGCTGCTGCCAGGGAGGCAAGTCCGCTTCCTACCAGATAGGCATGCTTGTCATCCACACCTTCCGGTTTCTCCGGACGGGCAAATGCTTCGTAGTTACCGTTTGTATAATAAATGCCTTTGCTGTTTTTCTCGTTTTTACCACGTTCTGTATTGCGGTAATTCGGGTCTACATGTGCTTCTGTGATTTTTTTCTCCTCACGGCTCTTATTTGCCAGGACTGCTGCTCCGGCACCTGCTGCGGCAAGTGCTGCCACACTTAATACGGAATGTTTCTTTGACATAAAAATTACCACCTTTCTGTAGTTTACAGTTATCTGCGCTTATTCGCGTTCCGACTCATCAAATCTGCTTTTTAATGCAGATTATCTTGTCTTTCTTGTTACTTAGTATTTCCTATTTCCGTTCACAGAAAACATTCTGTGAGATTTTTTTGTTTCTGATCGTATTCTATATCTAAACTATTTTTTCCTCAATTTACAAAATAAGACGGATGACAAAAAACTTATCATCCGCCTTGTTTTGTAAAGTTACTTGTAAAAAATCAGGATGTGTTCCGAAGTCAGCTGCAGCAGCTTTACGGTAGCCTGAAAGCTATCTGTGTTTCTCCATATTCCGCAAAGAATTCCCAATATTTCCATGCATGGTCACACTGATCAGATCCGCCATTTCCTTGGGCGGTTCTTTCATTCCCCGTTTGATCCAGTCCAGCATTACGCCTACGAAGCTGTATTTATAAAAATCTGCGATAAATTTCTTCTGTTCCTCTGTCACCATCAGATTTTCACTTTGCTCTTCTACCACATCCTCGATCAGCTGATAGGTCAGACTGTACAGGTAATTTTCCACCCGTTCCCGGCTTACCGTGCGGTACACATTCATAATAAACGGTTTATTCTCCAGAACTGCCTCGAATATCTGGAGAAGTCCCTCCTGCCAGGTATCATACGTCTTTTTCCCCTGCAAAGCCCGGGTAGCGTCCTCGATACAGGACCATTCTACCAGATCATAAATATCCTTGAAATGATAGTAGAAAGCCATCCGGCTGATTCCGCAGTCAGCAGTCAGATCACTGATGGTGATCTTATCCAAAGGCTTCTGAAGGAGAAATTTCTTCAGGGAATCTTCCAGTGCGTTTTTCGTAATATTGTTCATTCAGATGTGCTCCTCCTGGTTTTTGTGATTGTGTATTGCAGTCAATAACTTACTCTCTTTATAATTCTTTTGTTAAATCTTGTCAACCTTCCTTTCTCCTGCAAACCGTAATGTATTTCTACCGGGTTTATTTTCTTTACAAGAAAAAGCCACAATGCTACAATACTTTTCAGATAACCGACGATAAAAAGAATGTGCCTTGGCACAGCCCCTCACAAGGGCAGACTATAAGGAGAACACTATGGAACTAAAGCTTGAGAACGGACGTCCCGCAGATACCACGGGAAGACTTGAAAAAGAAGTGCGTACTTATGATTTTCTTGATGCGCTTCAGGTACCTTACCAGAGAATTGACCATGAAGCCCTGATGACAATTGAAGCTTGTAAAGACGTGGATAAAGCACTTGATGCAATGATCTGCAAAAACCTTTTCCTCTGCAACCGCCAGGAAACTAATTTTTACCTGCTGCTCCTTCCAGGAGACAAGAAGTTTAAGACGAAAGAAGTGTCTTCCCAGCTGGGAGTTGCCAGACTTTCCTTCGGAAATGAAACCTATATGGAGAAATTCCTTGATATTACACCAGGTTCTGTCAGTGTACTGGGACTTATGAATGACAAAGAAAATCACGTACAGCTGCTGATCGACGAAGATCTTCTGAAAGAACCCTATATAGGCTGTCACCCTTGCATTAACACTTCCAGCCTGAAAATTGATATGAAAGATATGATGGAAAAGATCATTCCGGCGATGAACCATAAACCGGTTTTCGTGAAGCTGGGACAGCAAGAATAGTTACTGTACAGTTCCCTTCACCGTTACCCCCCATATCTGCTGCAGGCACTTTTTAATAGGATGTTAGAGCCTTTTCAAACACTCTCCATAAGAGAGACATTCGGCTCCTGACATCCTATTTACTTCACAGCCAGAAGGTCTTTATCCTTTCTGACCAAGTACCTTCATAATTTCTTCAAAATCCACCAGCTTTACATTTCCCAGATTCTCTGCTGCCTCTACACAGCCCTCCGTAAAACCACTTTTTGAAAACAAATACAGGCAGGTGCTGGAATAATGAAACAGCTGACTGCGCGATATCAGAGTCTCCAGAACTCCCACATCCACTTTCTCATTTTTCCATTTACACTCAGCAAATAAAGCAGTATTCTTATCTCCTTCCCCCATAATGTCAATCTCCGTCTGACTTCTGGTTCTCGGATCATTCCCCCACCAGCGCCCTAAATCGGAAAATTCCACCTGACATTCACCTGTTAACAACAGCTTCCAGAGATACTGCCGGCATATTTCTTCAAACACCAACCCCATATATTCGGACAAATGTGATTTGATTCTGCTATATGCCAAATCCGTTGCACCTCTGGCTATAATCGAACTGTTTTCCGGCACAAAACGATACCAGAAACGGAATAGATTATCATCTATCTTATATATTGACTTCTTTGAGTTATTTTCTCCATAAGGGTTCTCTTTCTCAATAAGACCAAGTGCTATCAGATTCTTCAGATATGTGGAACAGGTGCCGGTGTTCTCTCCTACTTTCGTGGAAATCTCAGACAAGCGCGTAGCTCCCATAGCAATCGCCGTAATAATCGCATTATAAAGTGCCGGCTCACGCACTTCCTGTTTCAAAAGATTTTCCGGTTCTTCAAATAAAGAAGAGGTAGGATTCAAAAAAGTATTTTTAATATTCTCTTCCACATTCAAATCGCTTCGTACCTGCAGCAAATACTGAGGAGTCCCCCCTACCATTCCATATAGCAAAGCTTTATCCTCATCCGAAAACTTCTCCAGGTATCTGCAAGTGTCCTCGAAATCAAAAGGCTGTATTTTCATCTGTGCTGTACGTCTGCCATATAAAGGAGCCTTATATGCTAATACATGATCCTCCATATAAGACATGGACGAGCCGCACAAGATAAGCATCAGCCTGGAATTATCCTTATATTTGTCGATCAGCATCTGCAAAGTAGATGCCAGACTCTCTGATGCACGCGCTACATAAGGATATTCGTCAATCGCAAGAACCAGGCGCTCATTCTCTCCTAATTTAAATACATATTCCAAAGCAGCCTGAAAGGAAGAAAAAGAAGTATCCGCCAGAATCCCGGAACTATATTCCAGAATACTCTTACTGAAATTCTCCAGGTTCTGCTTCTCATTACTCTCTACTCCCATGAAATAAACAGCTTTTTTATCTTTAATAAATTCACTGATAAGCGCTGTCTTCCCTACCCGGCGGCGGCCATATATGACTGCAAATTCAAACTTTTCAGATGTATATAAACGATTCAACGCCGTCAAATCTCTCTCTCTTCCTATAAACATATAGATTCCCCCCTCGTTTTTCTCTTATCAGTTTAACACTTCACTGCAATTTAGTCAATTACGATTTAGTAAATCATAATTGACTAAATCGTATTGCAGTAATTCTTAACATAGCAAAATTCTTTCACAGTCTATATTCTGCAAATCATTTTCTGATTATCCATTAGAGCATGTTTGAAAAAGACTTTACACTCTAGTATTTCCACAAAAAAATAAGCGGATACACCAAAAAGTGTATCCGCCTGCGACATTTCTTTCTTCTTATTTACTCTTTCTCTCCTTCACCAGTGCAAATACACTCTGCAGAACAATGAAGAAGCAAAGCAGAATCGCTGTTACGATATTTGACCAGGAGCTGATCAGCTTTCCATTGGTTTTTACCAGGGTGGAAATGGTACCGTTGATCAGTACACCAAACAGAGATCCAAGTACATTTCCTACACCACCTGTAAGAAGGGTACCTCCGATGACTGCGGAAGAAATCGCATCCATTTCAAGACCTGTTGCCTGTGTGGTCGTACCGGCCATTGTATTCAGACAATAGCAGATTCCGCCGATGGAGGTAAGGAAGCTGGAAAGTATGTATGCCTTCATCTGGGTTTTCTTGACATCAAGACCCATTAAGGTTGCTGACTGCTGATTTCCACCCACCGCGTAAATGCTGCGGCCAAAACGTGTATATTTCAGCATCAGGTAAATAGCAAGAACTACGATCAGAGCAACCACTACTGTTACACGAAGATATGGGTACTGCATAACGCCCTTTTTGTTCAGATATCCACCGAAAGGAAGGGAAATCTTAAAGCTGGAAAGCGTAGTAAAGATTTTATCTGAAACAATACTTACCTGCTCTTTACAGATAACCGCTGTCATACCTCTGGCAAAGAACATTCCCGCCATGGTTACAATAAACGGCTGGATTTCCAGATAAGAAATACAGAAGCCCTGGACAATTCCAAATACCACACCGATCACAAGGATCAGAATCATAAGTGCCGGGCTGGACCATCCCCCCTGTTCAATACCAACTGCCAGGATCATACAGTCCATGGCAACCAGGGAACCTACAGAAATATCAATTCCACCGGTAAGCATAACACATGTCATACCTGCTGTGATACAGATAAGACCTGCATTGTTGATCAGGATGTTCAGAAAAGTCTGAAGACGGGTAAAACCTTTGTCCGCATATACGATACATCCTGCTGCATACATTACAAAGAATAATACAATGGTGATCAGCAGCAGTAGGCTGTTGCTGTTTATCTTTTTCTTTTTCATGCCCGAGCTGCCTCCTTTCCGGATTTCTTTGTCAGCTTCTTAAAGAATGCTTTGGCTGGCTCAGCCTGAATAACTACGATAATGATAACTACGATAGCCTTGAATACCGGCGCCTGTGCAGAGGAAACTCCAAGTGCATACAAAGTTGTGGTGATTGCCTGGATGGTGTAAGCTCCGATAATGGAACCTGCCAGGGAGAATTTACCACCGCCAAGGCTGTTTCCGCCAAGTGCAACAGAAAGAATCGCATCCAATTCCATGTTCAGACCAATGTTATTGGTATCAGCGGAATAAATCCTGGAGGTTGCCACCATACCTGCAAGACCTGCGCAAAGACCACAGATTGCATAGCACATCAGGATGATCTTCGAGGAGTTAAAGCCTGCGATACGGGAAGCTTTTTTGTTAATACCAACACTCTGGATATAAGTTCCAAGTGCTGTGTAACGAAGTACGATAGAAGCAATTGCCACGCATACAGCAGCCACAATGATCGGTGTTGGAATGATTCCGCAGTAACCGCCAAGCTTCTGGAAGGACGGTACACGTACATAAACAATCTGGCTGTTGCAAAGAAGAAGTCCAATAGCACGTCCTGCTGACCAGAGAATCAATGTGGCGACCATAGGCTGGATATTCATATACGCAACCAGGAAACCATTAAACAATCCGCAGATCAGAGTGATCAGAAGACCAGCTCCGATACCAACCAGAAGCGGATGTGCATATTCCTGAACGTTTACATTTCCATATCCTGCAAGAATCATACAGCACACACCTGCATAAAGACTCATAACAGATCCAACAGAAATATCGGTACCACCGGAAGCAGATACAACCAAAGTCATACCAATAGCCAGGATGGCAATCTCACTTCCACGATTCAGAATATCAATAAGTCGTCCGTAAAGTACACCATTTTTTATGGAGATCATAAAGAATCCAAGCGGTGCACTGCCCGTTGCAATATCATATACCACGTTGATCAGCATGACCAGGATCATACTGAAAACCGGAAGGAACAGACGTTTCTGCGTCAGTTTTTTTATGTTACCCATCACTGCTCACCTCCTGCGATTGCTTTCATTACATTCATCTGGTTCATATCTGCTTCATCAATCTCTCCAACCTTCTGACCATCACGGAGAACTGCCATACGGTTACAGGTACGAAGCATTTCCTCGATTTCTGAGGAAATGAAGATCAGGCTCTTGCCCTCATCAGCCAGCTGCAGTACCAGCTTCTGGATCTCTGTTTTAGTACCAATATCAATTCCTCTGGTCGGCTCATCCAGGATCAGGAAATCCGGGTTTGTGGCAAGCCATCTTGCCAGGATTACCTTCTGCTGGTTTCCACCGGAAAGCTGCTTGATCAGGGTCTCACGGCTTGCACATTTAATCTGAAGCAGATCGATATACTTATCTGCGATCTCACACTGCTTTGCCATTGGAATCTTTTTCAGTATGCCCTGCTTCGCCTGTACTGCAAGAATAATATTTTCCCTTACAGACAGATCTGCGATAATACCTTCTGCCTTACGGTCATCCGGGAGAAGCCCCATACCAAGGTGCATGGCGTCAATAGGATTTTTCACCTTTACTTCCTGACCTTTTACTTTCAAAGTACCGGTCTGGGCACGGTCAGCACCGTAAATGGCTCTGGCCAGTTCGCTTCGTCCGCTTCCAAGCAGTCCGGTAAGTCCGATGACCTCTCCTTTGTGGATGTCCAGGTCAAAAGGTTTGATAGTTCCTGCATGGCTTAAGCCCCTGGCTTCAATTACCATCGGCTCTTTTCTCTTATCTCCTGTAGTCTCTGGTTTAATAGAAGCAAGATCATCAAAATCTTTTCCCATCATGGCTGCTACCAGCTTCACTCTCGGCAGATCTGCGATCTCATATTCTCCAACCAGCTGACCATTTCTAAGAACGGTGATTCCATCACATACCGCATATACCTGCTCCAGGAAATGGGTAACAAAGATGATTCCTACACCTTTCTCTTTCAGCCGGCGCATCATGGTAAAAAGCTTCTCAACTTCACGGTCATCCAGTGAAGAGGTCGGCTCATCCAGGATCAGCACCTTACAATCCATATCTACAGCACGGGCAATTGCGATCATCTGCTGCAATGCCAGTGAATATTCTTCAAGATTACGTGTTACATCCACATCAAGCTCCAGCTGCTTCATAAGCGCTGCTGCCTGACGGTTCATGGCCTTCCGGTTAACCGTACCAAGCTTTGTCAGCGGTTCACGGCCTATGTACAGATTCTCTGCCACCGAAAGGTTCGGACAGAGGTTAACTTCCTGATATACAGTGGAAATACCCTTTTTCTGGGCATCCATGGTATCCTTATTTACGATGGGATGATCAAATCCTTCCAGATAGATCTCCCCGGCTTCAAATTTATTTACGCCGGTCAGGCATTTGATCAATGTGGATTTACCCGCGCCATTTTCTCCCATCAGCGCACGAATTTCGCCTTTTTTCAATGTCAGATCTACGTTCTCCAGTGCCTTTACGCCTGGGAAAGTCATGCAGATTCCCTGCATTTTCAATACTACTCCTGCCTCCAACGCGATTCCTCCCTTCCCGTTATCAACATTTTTTCGTAACTGTTCAAATATTAAGGGGAAGAAAATCCGCTCCGGGACTTTCCTCCCCTATCCATTCATCTTTATTGACCTTCAGCAGCCAGCTGATAATCAATTTCGACTTCTACGGATTGTTTCACAGCTTTGCTGTTTTCACAATTTCCGGTTTTTCTTTATGACTACAGCTTTATCAGCAGTCATGAATTTTTTGCATTTCTTAATTAGTAAGCACGTCCAGCCAGAACATCGTCTGTCATAGTTGTTGCATATTCGCTTTCGATTCCAGGTGCTACGAATGCCTGATCCTCAACAAGTGTTGTCTTCTCATAGTCTTCGCCAGCCTGCATTTTCTCGATAACGCCCTTAACGGTCTCAGCCTGGATCGGGTTGCACTCAACGTCACAGTTGATCTTTCCATCTAATGTGTACTGAAGTCCATCATGTGTTGCGTCGAAGGAAATAAGTGTTACATCTCCGTCTACACCATAGGTGATACCAGCTGCATCCATTGCATCCATTGCGCCGTATGCTTCGTTATCATTCTGGCAGATAACTACGTTGAACTGTCCCTCGTAAGATTTGATGAAGGACTCCATAACTTCCTGTCCACCAGCCTGTGTGAAGTCACCGGACTGGGAATCAAGGATCTTCCAGTTGTCATGATCTGCTGCTACCTGGTTAAATCCATCTGTACGTCCAAGTGTTGCGGAAGCTCCTACAGAACCTTCGATTACAAGGATGTTAGCATCTTTATCGCCAAGGTACTCTGCCAGCCAGTTACCTGCTGTGATACCTTCGTTTGTTGTATTTGTTCCAACCCATGCGTCATATAAATCGTCGCTTGCTTCGATTTCACGGTCTGCAATGATTACCGGGATTCCAGCGTCCTGTGCTTCCTGAAGAACGGTATCCCATCCAGCTGACTGGATCGGAGCGATTACGATGTAGTCCATATCTTTACTGATGAAAGTACGAACTGCTCCAAGCTGTGCAGCGTTGTCATTGTCGCAGTCTACAAGGTCAAGGCTGTATCCGGCATCTTCTGAGAAAACGTCCTGATAGTTCTGGGTGTTTGCGGTACGCCAGTCTGACTCATGTCCAACCTGTGCATATCCTACTGTTACCAGATCGTCTGCATAAACTGGCATAGCCATCATGCTCATTGTTGCTGCTGCGAGTGCCATAACTGCTAATTTCTTTTTCATAGTGATAATTCCTCTCTTTCTTTTTTTAAAGATTTACGTTTTTCTTGATGTCTATAATTTAGCGAAAATCAACAGAAAAATCAATTGTGCATTTATGGTTTTTGGCACTTTCGTCAGTTCGGACAATACAAATTCATTTATTTCGATGGTGAAATCAATACAAATTTGTATTATAATAGATTATACATAGTAAAAAGTGGAATTTTTTATGATTTTTAAACGGAAAAGTAGGTTTTTTTATGATTCTGTGAAAATTTTTTCCCTTTTTTCGCTAATTACCGCTTTGGCAAACTGTCTAACAGACATCCCTAAAGTTTGATTCTTCAAAAACAAGGGGGATTTTCTTTGTTTTTAGATCTGAAAATTTCTTATTATTTCGGAGAATGAACAAAATTACTATGAAAATTTTAACTTTCCAAAAGTACATTTTTGCAAGATTTTCGGCCAGATAATTTTTCAAACAGGTTCTGGTACGAAGTGCTTTCTTCAGGAGAAAACTATGACGATCAAATATAAATGGCTTGCCAGCCAGCTAAGAGAAATGATCCAGGAATCTATACAGAAAGGAATCAACAAGCTTCCAACAGAGCAGGAGCTGTCGAACCGGTACCGGGTCAGCCGGCAGACAGTGCGTGCCGCCCTGGCTGTTCTGGAAGAAAACCGGGAGATTCGGCGCATTAAGGGAAGCGGCGCTTACATCACCGGTGTTTCCAGCCTGGAATCCCGCAATGTTGTTGGTATTTTGATTCCAGATGAACAGCAGTATGAATATCCAGCTCTTGTAAATGATATCCGTACCACTCTGGCATCAGAAGGTTTTACCTGCAAGGTTTATCCCACACTGGGCCACGCAGACCAGGAGCGGCAGATTCTGCAGTTTCTTCTGAAAAGCCCCCTGCGGGCCCTTCTGGTGGTTCCTGTGAAAAGTGCACTTCCATCCTTAAACACAGAGCTTTACCAGAAGCTGCTGCAAAGAGGAACTTTTATCCTGTTTCTCGGTTGTGCTTACCCAGAGCTCCCACAGGTTCCAGTACTCTATGAAGATAATCTTTATGGCGCTGAGCTTCTGGTGCGCAGCCTTATGGAAAAAGGGCACACCTCCATTGCAGGCATTTTTCAGATGGATGACCTGCGCGGGCATCAGCGTTTTCAGGGCTTTTTTAACGCAATGCAGAATCATGGTCTGACCATCCCAGACCGGAATATCGGCTGGTTCACCACTCAGGATCTGGACGATTTCCATCAAAACCGGGATATTCGTTTTTTGAAGGATTTTCTAAAAAGAGTTACTGCAGACTGCACTGCTTTTATATGCCAGGACGACTTCATCGCCTGGCTTTTATGGGAGGAATTTTCCCTATCCCAAGGTCACGCAGATGCAACTGATTTCGCTGGTGACAGTTTCACAGGCAATGTCCCATCCCCTGCTCTGGCAGCCTTCAACACCAGTTACCTTACAAACTCCGGTCTGCTTCGTGCCACCACACTTACCCACCCGGTGCACCAGCCTGGCGCACTGGCAGCCCAGTTGATTATGGATAAACTAAAGGGACTCCCTGTCTCTTCCCAGGAAGTCCCATGGCAGCTTTCGCCGCATAATATACGTTTCTGAATTATTTGCTCCGGTATTCTCTGGGGCTGCAGCCGGATTTTTTCTTAAACACATAACTGAAATAATGGGGATCCTTATACCCTACCTCCTGCGCGATCTCACCGGAAGATTTGTCCGTCTCACGCAGGAGCTTTTTCGCCTTATCCACTCTTTTGCAGGTAATATACTCCACAAAGGTTTTCTGCATATTCTGGCTGAAAATGGCACTGAGATAATTGGCACTCATATTGACTGCATCTGCAACCTCATTCAGGGAAATGGTTTCATTGTAGCAATTCTCGTCGATATAATCCAGCACCTTTTTCATGGCACTTGTTCCCTGAGACTCATTTTTCTCATCCCGGATATCAATGGCATTCTGGAGCAGGTCCACACAATACTGCGCCACCTGGGAGGGCTTTATACTTGTATCCTGATATTTTCCCTCGATCCGCGATTTATATTCCTCTTTTGCAACACCGATGGATTCCAGATACATAATGGTAGTAAACCGGATGTGAAGCACCACATAATCCCGGAACATCCTGGACTCCAGTGCCTTTCCCATTCCGCCAAGATATCCCTGGACGAAATCCTGTATCTCACAGCTGCTGCCTTTTGTAAGAAAGTCCTTGATAATCTCCGGGTTCAGCTGGGAAGATTCCACTCCCTCCAGACGGTTTTCCCCTTGTGAGTTTACATAACTCTCCAATGTCTTTTCTGTAAGCACATGAACCCCGGGAACCATGAACCGGTACGCAAAATAATGGTTTACACTCTGGTAGCACTGGGAAAGCAGGCTTAACCGTTCTACCGGCTGGCCCACAGCCACATACCATTCCATCTGCTCTTCCTCTCCACAGATCCGCTTTATATATTCCACGCAATTCTCTGTCAGCTCTGCAAGCTGGGACATTTCCCCTTTCACCAGAACCCCATAGCTGTTTACATTCCAGCGGAAAAGCAGATACTGGGGATAACGGAGAAAATAGTGGAGCACTTCATCCTGTTTTCTGAGGAAGCCCTCTATCTTGTCCTTATTTTTCTCCTGCAGATACAAGAAAAGCAGATTGTACCCGGCAGCTGTGATTTCAATGGACTGGCGCGCAGCCTCATCATAAATCTCTTTTACAGACAGCTCTCCTTCCAGGATTTTCTCCATGAAGCGTCGTCTGGAAAACTGCTCGTATTCCTGGATCTCATTCTGGAACTGGGTACGGTAATCCTCCTGCTCCTGATCCTGCTCAATCTTCTCCTTCAGCTCCAGAAGCACAGTTTTCAGCTTCATTCTGGTAACCGGCTTCAGAAGATACTGATCTACCCCTACTTCGATTGCCTGCCTTGCATATTCGAAATCATCATACCCGCTGATGATGATGATCTTCATCCGCGGAAATTCCTTGCTTACTATCTTACTTAAAGAAAGTCCATCCATAAATGGCATCTTGATATCCGTGATCAGCACATCCGGCCTTGTTTTACGGATAAGGGGCAATGCCATCTCCCCATCTGCTGCTTCCCCCACAAAACGGTATCCGAACTGGTCCCACGGGATTCTGTCTCTTAGACCCTCACGGATAACGGTCTCATCTTCAACCAGAAATACCTTCAGTAACATTTTCTTCCTCCTCGACGTTCTCCTGGGTATATACCCGCTCTGGAACGTAATATGCTTTTTCTACTTCTTTGCCAGCCTGTATATCCTGAATAATCTGCTCCACATATTTTCCCTGATCCGGGTTGCACTGCACATCAATGTTGATCTCACCATTTCTCACAAGCTCCACACCCGCATCCACTGCGTCAAAAGAGATCACCGTAATATCGCCATTCACCCCGGCAGTTTTGCCAGCCTCCCGGATTGCTTCAAGAGCCCCAAAGGTCATATCGTCATTCTGGGAAACCACCACATCAATATCATCATACAGTTCCAGCAGACGTGCCATCTCCTCTTTGCCTTTGGCCGTAGTAAATTCACCATCTGCCTGTTTCAGGATATTCCAGTTATGCTGCAATCTGGCAACCTGATTAAAACCCTTGGTTCTTCCGATTGTGGCAGATGCACCTTTGGTGCCTTTCAGAACCACGATATTTACCTCTTCCTGCTCTTTGCCCTGCTTTTTCAGATAATCTTCCAGCCAGTAGCCTGCGTCCTGTCCCTCTCTTACGAAATCAGAGCCAACCCATGCTGTGTAAAGGGACGGGTCATTTACGGACACCATACGGTCCATAAGGATCACCGGGATTCCGGCATCCTTCGCTTCCTGAAGAACGGTATCCCATCCGGTCTCCTCAATCGGGGAAAGTACAATATAATCCACCTGCTGGGAAATAAAGCTCCGGATCGCCTTGATCTGATTGGCCTGCTTCTGTCTTGCATTGTCAAAAATCAGCATATAGCCATTTGCCCGGGTAAAAGCATCCTGCACAGACTGGGTATGGGCCGTCCGCCACACGGATTCACTTCCCACCTGGGAAACGCCCACTACGATCAGATTGTCGTCTTTGTCCGTCTGGCTCTCCTGTACATCTCCTGCCTGCAGGGGATTTCCCATAAGGAGAATCGCTATCAGGACAAATAAAACCGGAGCTGCCGCCCAGATATTTTTTCTTATAAACTGTCTCATAGCTTTGTCTCCTCCAAAATCGCCGGAATCACGATCTCAACTGTAGTTCCCTTGCCTTTCTGTGACTGGATCTTCATGCCATATTCCGGACCGAAATACATATGGATACGTTCATTTACATTCGCCAGGCCAAAGCCTTTCTCTGTCTCCTGGCAAGGCTTCTCGATCTGGCACCGGAGCTGCTCCAGCTCTTCCTCATCCATACCCACACCATCATCCCGGACGGTCAGACGGATGATATCTCCCTCTTTTTCCCCGTGAATGTGGATGCAGCCTTTCGCACGTTTATATTTAATACCATGATAAAGCGCATTCTCTACCACAGGCTGTAAGGTCAGCTTCAGGATCTGATATTTATAAAGCACCTGATCCAGCTGAATATCATATTCCAGAATGTCCCGGTAGCGCATTTCCTGAATCTGAAGATAGCTGCTGATATGCTTTTCTTCTTCCCTGATAGAAATAAATTCTTTCCCCTTACTGAGAATTTCACGGAAAAAGTCAGACAGGGTGACAACCATGGTCACTGCTTCATCCGGCTCATTGGACTCGATCAGCCACACGATAGTATCAAGGGTATTATAAAGAAAATGAGGCTGGATCTGTTCCTGAAGAAGACGCAGATCTGCCTTGCGCATTTTGCGCTCATCCTCTTTTACCTTGTCAATAAGGGACTGCATGTTTCCAGCCATTTTGTTAAAGCTCACTGCCAGCTCTGCGATCTCATCATCAGAATCCACCTGGGCTCTGGCATTAAAATCCCCCTGGGCGATTTTCTCTGTGGCCTGGTTCAGCTGCCGGACTGGCTGCAAAATCCCGGAACCGATCATCACCGCACTGATTGCAACTACAATGATCAGTACCACGATCAGCACACTACACACCACCATGAAACGCCCGATCTGACTCTGCAAGGTGTCCGTAACCTGATCCATATATCTGGTCTGATAATAAATGTAATACTGGATATCATCCTGGATCAGTTCCGTCAGAATATAAATATTGTTATCCAGCTTTTCGATATTCTCACTATACCTGCCCCCTGCGGAAATACTTTCTACAATATCATCCACTCTTTTTTCCAGGGTATCGATGTTTCGCAGCAGGCTTTCCAGCCACATTTTGCTCTCGGATTCTGTGGAAATCGCTGTAAGCCGGGTGAATTCGCTGCGCAGCTCTTCAATTAAAGTGTATGGATTTTTCAGACTTTTATCTGCTTCTATGGTGTCCAGAGTGACGTAGCCTACAACCAGCTTGTACAGGCTCTCGTCCATCTCTTCCTTAAAATTCAGATTATAATTGTTGGCTACCGTCATGTTGCTTACGATTTTATCATAAGTATTGCTATAGCTTGCCATTGAAGCAAGAAGATATATTACAAGAAGAATAAACGGCAGTGTTACCACTGCCGCCAGTGTAAGAATTTTCTTTTTCATAAAGTAAACTTCCCCCACCTCTGCGGGCACCCCTACCCGCAGTTTCCCAATACATGATAATTTGTAACAGCTTACTGCATCGTCTCAATCATTTTCCCCACATAAGTGCTCTGGGTAAGCGTCGGCTGCTCGGCCGCCTTTTTCATCTCCACCCGGATGCTGCCCTGAATATCCTTCAGACACTCCAGAAGCAGTGGATTAAAGGTTCCGCATTCTCCTGCCAGAATCATCTCCATGGCTTTCTCATGGGAAAATGCTTTCTTATATACACGCTCACTGGTCAGCGCATCATATACATCTGCAACGGAAACCACCTGTGCTGCAATCGGGATCTCTTCCCCTTTCAGACCGTCCGGGTATCCCTTTCCATCGTAACGCTCATGATGCCATCTGCAGATCTGATAAGCGACCTTCACAAGCTCTTCATCCTGATATACCCCAAGACTTTTCAGCATGGAGGCACCGATCAGCGTATGCTTCTTCATCTCTGCGAATTCCTCATTGGTAAGCCGGCCAGGTTTGTTCAGGATCTTCTCATCAATTCCCACTTTTCCAATATCGTGAAGTGCAGAAGCCACTGTGATCATGTACTGGTCTGACCACTGAAGCTTGTATTTATCCGTTTTCTGCACCAGTCTGTCCAGCAAAAGACCTGTGAGCGTCTTGATATGCTGTACGTGCAGACCACTCTCTCCATTGCGGAATTCTACGATATGGCTGAGAATATCCACCAGAATCTGACTATTTTTTTCTTTTTCCCGAATTTGATCCGTTACAAGTGTGATTAGACGCCTCTGTTTTACGTATAATTTAATAGTATTATATACACGCCGGTAGACAACCTTGGCATCAAATGGACGGCTGATATAGTCCGAAACCCCCATCTCATAAGCACGGCGTATATATGATTCGGTCTCCTCACTGGAGATCATAATGACTGGAATATCCTCCAGCCAGTGGTTCCGGTTCATTTCTTCCAGAACCGCAAAACCGTCCATGCCAGGCATAACAATATCAAGCAACACCAGCGAGATTCCTGCACCATATTGCCGCAGCATCGAAATACATTCTTCCCCGCTGCAGGCTTCCATAGTCTTAAAATCCGGGTGCAGGATCTCCGCTAGGATCTCACGGTTCAATTCGGCATCGTCTACGATCAGGATCTGCTGCTTCAGATCTTCACGGTCAACCTCTTCTCCACCTGCATTCCCATCTTTTATCTCATTGGATTCGGTTACGACCAGGTCTTTACGGCTTTTCGCCTGATACATAAAATAATCTGCCCTGCCTACAACGCTTTCGATAGTTTCGTCTGCACCGGCAATGGTCCCTCCAATGCTTACAGAAAGCTGAATTCCTGCATATCCCGGAACACTTGCCACATGTATCTTATCATGGATTTCCTGAAGTCTGCGGGCAAATTCCATTTCCCCTACCTCAGGCAGCACCAGCAGAAACTCGTCTCCGCCGTACCGGATCAGCACATCTGCTTTACGGATATATTTGCAGATGGTCTCTGCTACAGCTGTAAGTGCCAGATCTCCGGCATTGTGCCCATATGTATCATTGTACAGCTTGAAATCATCCAGATCGATCATGGCAATTCCTACCGGGCCGGTCTGGTTCTTCAGTTCTTCTTCGTAGTAGCGTCTGTTATATACCTTAGTCAGTACATCCCGGTATAACCGCTCATTATATCCCGTAAGGCTGCTGATCAGACGCTCTCTGTCCTTCTGTTCGATCAGGGAATTCTTATCCAGAGCTTTAAGAAGCTCCATCACGTAAGGTTTCCCGTCGATTTCCAGATATTTCACCATGATCTGGTAGATATCATCATCAATAAATTCCAGCTTGGACAGCTCTGTCTTCTGGAAAAAAGCGTCCATAGCCGCACAGCCAGAACACTGGTGGCCAAATTTTACACACTCTTCTTTAGAAGAGTTCTCTGCTGCCGCTTTTCTCTCAGCTTCTAACCGTAACAGTTCCTCATGGTCAAGAAGCCGTACAATACTGAACACCTTACGGTAGCAGGCCATCTCTTCTTCTGCCTGCTGCATTGTAATTTTGTAATCTGAATCCATTCTTTATCTTCCTCTTCGTTGTGAAGTGCACACGATTTACTATGAAAGTCCTGTATGACAATCAATTTTCATTCATGGTGATGTCTACATAGGCAGACATGTCCGTTTATATGAAAAAGTCCGCACAGCCACAGTCACCACCGTGGCCATACGGACAGCGCCAGTTGTAAAACAGAGAATCTCTCTCTGTTTTCTCATATCTTCATTATAGTCAAACTGGCGTTATTTGTCTATAACTTAAAGTTCCCGAAGCTGGATATTTTTTCAAGCACGCTCTGACACAATGTTTCTTAACTCTTCTTCCGTATACGCAATATGATCCGGTGCCTCCATGCCTTGCGGAAGTGGATATCTGTGGTGGTTCATCCAGATAGTCTTCCATCCGGCTTTTTTCGCTCCGGCAATGTCATTCTCCAGGGAATCACCGATCATATATGTACATTCCGGCTTCATCCCCCATTTTTCCTCTGCCATGCGGAAAATGCGGACATCTGGCTTCGCCACGCCTACGCCGGCAGATACCAGCAGCCTCTCTTCTGTAAACCATTTATCCAGGCCCAGTGTATGGAATTTCTGTACCTGATGGGCAAAGGGACCATTGGTGATCACACCCATTTTCACACCTGCTGCTTCACATTCATCCAGCATCTGCGAAAGCACTTCTGATACATGCAGATGGGACTGGTTTTCTTTATATCTTGCCTGGAAAATCTCTGCCTGTTCCCGGGTAAAAGGAATTCCCAGGTCTTTCATGGTATTTTCTATCCGGTAAATCCTGGATTCGTGGATAGAGACCTGTCCACTCTCACTGAACAGAAACATTTCAGCACTTCTTTTGCCAAAGATCTGATAGAACAGCTCCGGATCCGGAAGCTTATGCCCCAGACTGAATTCACAGGCTGTAAGCAGCGGTTCCATCTGACTGTATAATGTATCATCTATATCAAAAACCAGGGAAATTTCTTTCTTCATATGGTACGCCCTTTTCCGGCTGCCAGCCGTGACAGCCTTTCCTTTTCATATTGTAAATTGATTAAATAATCACCATAGCTGCGCATAGCAGTTTGTAAATGATTATACATTTTTACAGCAGGTTGTGCAATGTATTATTGATTTGTAAAATTTCCTACTTTCTTTTAACACCACTATTCACAACGAATCCAGAATGATATCTGTGACCAGTAGCCTTTTAGCTTTTTTCCACTGTCTTTTCGCAGAAAAAAAGAGGCCCACTATAGGTGAACCTCTCATTTTCCTATCACTCTATTTATTTTGCAATTCAGATTCCGATTCAGCCCCGATTCTTAAAATCCAAACTGCGGATTGCAGGAACGATTTTCAGACAGGCTTTAGTTCCAGCCCTCGCCGTACTGAAGTCCGGCGCCGCCTTCGTTATTCTGCCAGTCTTCCAGAAGATTGTCGTCCTGACTTCCGTCCTGGTTTCCATCCTGGCTGTTATTGGAATCTGCGTTCTGGGTATCCTGGCTTTCACCAAGAGTTACTGTAACCGTCTCTTCTTTATAACCTTTTCCGTCTGGAACCTCGATGGTGAGCTCTACATCCTCACCTGGCTCATAGTAGGAAAGGAAGTCAACCAGCTGTTCTTTGGTTGTAACAGTCTTGCCTGCGAATTTGGTGATAATGGATTTCGCTTCGATACCAGCATCATCAGCTGCACCGCCCTCAGTTACCTCTCTTACAAGGACACCTTCCGGAACACCGTAAGCTTCGCTTACATCACTGTCTACAGTCTGAACGGTGATTCCGAGAACACCGTGATTATCTACTTTATCTCTGGTCTCCTCATTCATCAGAGTTTCAATTGTATCTGTTACATCAGAAATTGCGATTGCATAACCGATACCCTCAACTTCTGTAGAAGCAAGTTTCGCAGAGTTAATACCAACGACCTCACCATTCATATTCAGAAGAGCACCGCCACTGTTGCCAGGGTTGATAGCTGCATCTGTCTGGATCAGGTTCGTAGCGGAATTGCTGTCGCTATCATAATCACCAACTGTATCATCGGAATTCAGCTGACGGTTCTTAGCACTTACAATACCAGTCGTTACGGACTGACCATAGCCAAGTGCATTACCAATTGCAACGACCTGCTCACCAACCTTCAGATCATCGGAATTACCGATTGTTGCGATTGTGATTGCATCCATTGTATCACTGTCAATATCATCCAGGGAAACTGCTACAACTGCAAGGTCTTTCTCGCTGTCGTAACCTTTTACCTTCGCTTCATGTGCTGTGCTGTCGCAGAAGCCAACGGATAAAGTATCTGCACCTTCTACTACATGGTAGTTAGTAGCAACCAGAAGCTCAGTGTCGTTCTTACCAATAATAATACCGGAACCGCTTCCCTGAACCTCTCTCTGCTCTGGAGAATAAGCACCATACTGGCCAAACATTCCGTAGTAGCTCTGAACCTCTTCTACAGATTTGGTTGTGATGGAAACAATGC
>JAQXQS010000171.1 GCA_029101305.1 Clostridia bacterium
CACAATGTATATTCACGTAGCCGTGCATTTCAGGAGCGGGTTTAGTGAAGGTGAGATCCAGGCCTTACGGAGACTTAGCCGAGAGGGCTTTCCCGAGCGGCTTAGTCGCAGTTAGGTCTTAGCTCACCGGAACGTTGCTCCGCACGGCGGTGAATATACATTGCGAAACCGCGTACGGGAAACATGAATCAGCACATTAAATAGCAACACAGGAGGTTCTATCATGGGAAAACGAAAAAAAGAAGAGTTACCGGATTACACAGTAGCCAATATGGATGTGGATGGTATGCCCTGGAATTCCAGGCGCCCGTGGCAGATTCTTCCGGGAGACCTATCCAGACGCAGAAAAGAATTTGACGTGAAAGTGCCAGAGCCAGGAATGGAGAATGAGGTACCAGATAATGTGGCAGCATTTCAAAACCCGCCAATGACAAAGGAAGAAAGAAGAAGCATGATCTGGCTCTCTTTGAAGGCATCTCTTACCGTTGGACTGATATTTGGTGGAGCAGCGTTTTTGTTTATTTTATTCTGCGTGTTTATCTGGCTGAAATAAAAATACAACCCTGATGAAGAATATCAAGAAAGCTATTACATTAGATATTGTTTCTAATATGCGCTGACTGATATTTAAGATTCTTCCCAGGGTTGTATTTTTTTATTTAATGATGTCATTAAAAAAGCAATCTGGTCTTAAAAAGATAAAATGACTAAATTTTAGATATCATGAAACATTCCAATCTTATTCTTAATTCTCTGCATCTCATTATCTGTTTCGATTACTGCCTGAGCAGAGCGGAGCAGTTCCTCACTGATATCCTCGTATCCAGGCAGATCTTCAATTCCTTTTTTATAGCGGAGCTGATGCTCCAGGGTTGCCCAGAAATCCATGCCGTTGGTACGAATCTGGAGTTCTACACGCATAGGCGTTTTTCCCTTAGAGAAAAATACAGGAATCTCCACAATCATATGATAACTACGATAACCATTTGGCTTTGGATTCTTGATATAATCCTTGATTTTAATAACTTTAATATCATCCTGTCCGGCAATGAGATCTGCAACCGTGTAAATATCATCAATAAATGCACAGACCACACGGACTCCTGCCACGTCATTTAACTGCTCCTGAATATTCTCAGCTGTAAAATCATAGCCCAGCTTCTGCAGCTTCCGGTAAATACTTTCCGGTTTTTTGACCCTTGTTTTAATAAAAGAAATAGGGTTTCTCTTATATTCTACGGAAAATTCATCATCCAGAACTTCCAGCTTTGTCTGTACCTCACGGATGGCACAGCGGTACATCATCATCAGATCGTTAAATTTGGCGGCATTATTGATAAAACGCTGGGGATCCGGAGTATCCAGCCAGGTGACTTTCTTTTCTTCTTTGGTCATAGTAAGTCCTTTCTTTTTTATTTCAAAATCCATTTGGTATTTCACTTGTTTGTCAATTCTTCTCATATTATATAAGAAGAGCAGGAAAGACGCAACATTTCTATTGGCTGTAAATGGTCAGTGTTTGAAGGAATGGCACTTTTTGAAGCATTACTTTTGGAACCATGAAAAACAGCACCGGTTATCAAAGGTGGTGCTTCTTTCAACGGAACAGAAATAATACTGGTGTGCTGAAACAATTCAAAATTTTTTTGCGCAAAAAGGCTGATGCCTTCTCCAGCCTCAACGGCGCTGATAATAGACTCCAGGCGTACTGTGCGAAGGATGTGTGGGCATATACCTGCTTCTTCGAAAAGCCGGAGGCACAGTTGATGAATGGAAGTGTAGGGATGCATGAGAATAAAATTTTCCCTGGAAATCTCATGAATAGAGATTTCGTCCCTGTGTGCCAATGGATGGGAAAGGGGAAGCAAGCAGAAAAAGAGTAGCGGCATTGCTTGGATGTGAATCGGAGAATCTTGGAAAAATACTGTACCAAAGCGTGGCAGAACCCATACCGCCAGTGGAAATCTTCACGCCAGCTCCTTGCCAGGAAGTGATTCATAAGGCAGATGAACCGGAGTTTGATCTGTATAAACTGATTCCGGCTCCGACTAATACTCCTGTGGATGCGGGACCTTACATTACTCTGGGAATGTGTTATGCAACCCATCCGGATACAGGCGTTCATGATGTGACGATTCACCGGCTTTGCATACAGGGAAAAGATGAATTGTCTATATTCTTTACCCCAGGTGCGAGACATATTGGGGCAATGGCAGAACGGGCAGAAGAATTAAATCAGACTTTACCTATTTCTATCAGCATTGGTGTGGATCCGGCTATAGAAATCGGTTCCTGTTTTGAGCCACCTACAACACCACTTGGCTATGACGAACTTTCAGTAGCCGGGGCAATCCGCAAAGAGCCGGTACAGCTTTGCAAATGCGTTTCCATAAAGGAAATGGCAATTGCAAATGCGGAATATGTGATTGAAGGAGAAGTGATTCCTCATGTGCGGGTCAAAGAAGATCAGAACAGTCATACCGGATATGCTATGCCGGAATTTCCCGGGTATACCGGACCGGCAAGTGAAGAATGCTGGCTGATCAAGGTAAAGGCAGTAACACATCGGAAGAATCCTATCATGCAGACCTGTATTGCCCCCAGTGAGGAGCATGTGTCAATGGCAGGAATTCCTACAGAGGCAAGCATTTATGGAATGGTGGAAAAGGCAATGCCAGGAAGACTTCAAAATGTATACTGTTGTTCAGCTGGCGGTGGAAAATATATGGCTGTACTCCAATTCAAAAAGTTGTCTGCAAGTGATGAGGGAAGGCAGCGACAGGCTGCTTTGCTGGCATTTTCTGCATTTAGTGAGCTGAAGCATGTGTTTCTTGTAGATGAAGATGTGGACTGCTTTGATATGAATGATGTGCTGTGGGCAATGAATACCAGATTCCAGGGGGATGCAGATATTATTACCATTCCGGGTGTCAGATGTCATCCACTGGATCCATCCAACGATCCTTCCTGTTCCCCAAGTATAAAAGACCATGGAATTGCATGCAAAACTATTTTTGACTGTACAGTACCGTATAAGGAAAAGGGCAGGTTTATGCGGGCTGAATTTATGGAAGTGGATCCTTCGCGTTGGTTATAGAATGAGAAAATAATAATGATAAGTAACAATTGAGAAGATTCCTGATAAAAAATATCAGAATTGTAATGGCGAAAAACAATATTGGAAATGAGAATAATAGAAAATAAAATGATTAAGAAGATTCCAAAAGAGAAAAAAAGACTGATCGTGGGTGCAACCGGTGCAAGCGGAATCCCTCTTTTGTTAAAATGTCTGGAACTGATCAGAGAAGAGGAGGATTTTGAGTCTTGGCTGATCATGACCAAAAGTGCAAAGGTCACCTGTGAGCATGAAATAAACCTGCCTGCAGAGATGGTGCAAAATCTTGCTGACTGCAGCCTGGAACCAGAGCAGATCGGAGCAGAGCCTGCAAGCGGTTCTTTTAAAACCTGTGGGATGTTGGTTGTTCCCTGCTCTATGAAAACAGTAGCCGGAATTCACAGCGGATATGCAGACAACCTTCTTCTGAGGGCAGCAGACGTAACCCTGAAGGAACAACGCCCTCTGGTTCTTGCTGCAAGGGAAACGCCCATGAGTGCGATACATTTGCGAAATCTTTATGAATTATCCATGATTCCGGGTGTCCACATAATCCCGCCGATGTTGACTTTTTACCAGAAGCCAGAGAACATAGATGAAATGGTATATCACATTGCCGCGAAGCTTCTGGAACCATTTGGAATAGAAGCAAAGGAGTACAAACGATGGAATGGACTGTCGTAAAAAAAATCAGCACGTCAGATTTTGATATAGAAGCCGGAGCTGCAAAAATCGGAGAAGACATTTTGTTATACATACAAGGCGGCGATAAACCTCATATTGGCTGTACGGTTATGGCAGTGCCAAGACTTTCTCTTTCCGGAAATGGGGAGAGAAGTGTCACATCTTCTGTGGTGAATCTTACCGGGCATAAAGACGAGAGCATATGCCGTACATTTGCCGAAAGGATGTGTCAGGCTTGTGGAAAAACTGTGGTATGTACAGGAGGATTTCATTTGGAAAACATTACGCCGCAGCAGATAAAAGAGGTATTGGTTGCAAAAGAAAAGCTGGAAAAATTATTATTGGAAGAACTTAGATGAAAATTCTTGAAATAGAAATCAAATAACAAAATGTAAAAAAACAGATCTCAAAGAGGTCTGTTTTTTTACATTTATTTTACTTTTCTACGATAGTGTATTTTACATCCGGACAGTAAGATACACATGTAATCGCGAGAGAGAGAAAAACAAAAAGGACCGCGAAGAAAAGGAGAAAATAAATCATGAAAAAAGGTTTAGCAGTAGCAATGGCGGCATTATTAGGAGTAGCAACAATGGGAACAACAGTTATGGCAGCAGCTTCCGGCGATATCACAATCTGCTCCAGAGAAGACGGATCCGGTACAAGAGGCGCATTTATCGAACTGTTTGGAATTGAAGAAAAAGACGCAGATGGAAATAAAGTAGACAATACAACAGAGGCAGCTAAGATCACAAACAGCACATCCGTTATGTTAAGCACAGTTGCACAGGATGAGAACGCAATCGGATATGTTTCCCTTGGCTCCCTGGATGACAGCGTAACAGCAGTAAAAATCGACGGAGCAGAAGCTACCGCAGAAAATATTGAGTCTGGTGACTACAAAGTAGTTCGTCCATTCAACATTGCAACAAAAGATGATGTAAGCGAAGCAGCACAGGATTTCATCAACTATATCATGAGTGCTGACGGACAGGCAATTATCGAGGAGAACGGATACATCGCAGTTGGTGATAAACCAGAGTATGCAGGTGCTGACGTAGAAGGTAAAGTTGTAGTAGCTGGTTCTTCTTCTGTAACACCAGTTATGGAGAAACTTGCAGAAGGCTACAAAGCTGTAAACGATAAAGTTGACATCGAGGTTCAGCAGAGTGATTCCACAACAGGTATGACATCTGCAATCGACGGTCTTTGCGACATCGGTATGGCTTCCCGTGAACTGAAAGACAGCGAGACAGAAGCTGGTCTTACCGCAACTGTTATCGCACAGGATGGTATCGCAGTTATCGTAAACAATGACAGCGGTGTAGAAGAGCTCACAAGCGAGCAGGTAAAAGACATCTATACTGGCAATATCACAACTTGGGAAGACCTGACCAAGTAATTAAGAAAAATAGTTACAAATATGAAGCTGTTACTGTTCACGATGTGGACAGTAACATGCTGTTAAGTTTTAATGTCAGAGAAGACATAATGTAAAGCGAACGAAAAAGAAAAAAGAAAGACCTAAAGTACTTTCACAACAAATCAAACTTCCCGAATAAAAAAGGAACGGACTTTATGAAATCAATTAATGAAAAGGTAATGAAAATCGTGTTCCTTGTAGCGGCCTGCACTTCGGTGCTGGCCGTTGCATTAATATGTATTTTCCTTTTTGCAAACGGAATCCCGGCGATGGCGAAGATTGGCCTGCCTGATTTCCTGTTTGGAATGAAATGGAAACCATCCAATGGTTTATATGGAATTTTCCCATTTATCCTTGGAAGTATTTATGTAACAGCAGGCGCAATTGTGGTAGGAGTTCCGACCGCCCTTCTGCTTGCTATCTTCCTTGCATTTTACTGTCCGAAGAAACTGTATGCTCCACTAAAAGCAATGGTAAACCTTCTGGCAGGCATTCCATCCGTTGTATATGGTTTCTTTGGATTAACGGTATTCGTACCGCTGCTCCGTCAGCTTACCGGCCATGATGGAAGTACTATGCTGACAGCTTCTGTACTTCTTGGAATCATGATTCTTCCAACGGTAACCGGTGTTGCAGAACCAGCGTTAAAAAGTGTTCCCACAAGCTATTATGAAGGAGCACTTGCTCTTGGTGCAACCCACGAAAAAAGTGTGTTTGGTACTGTTTTCCCGGCTGCAAAGTCTGGTGTGTTAGCTGGTGTGGTTCTTGGAATCGGACGTGCCATCGGTGAGACCATGGCAGTGATCATGGTAGCAGGTAACCAGACCTGGATGCCGCAGGGACTTTTCAAAGGACTTCGTACCATGACTGCAAATATTGTTATCGAAATGGGCTATGCAACAGATCTTCACAGAGAAGCACTGATTGCAACAGGTGTTGTATTATTCGTATTTATCCTGATTATCAACCTTTGTGTATCAGCCCTGAAGAGGAGAGCCGAAGATGAGTAAAAGCAAATTATCTTACTGGAAAAATCATCCGGGTTCTGCCATCCTGAGGCTTTTGGTGTGGCTGGCTGCGATTATCACAGTTGCAGTTATGACATTCCTGGTAGGTTTTATCCTGATAAAAGGTGTAGGCAATCTGACACCGGATCTGTTTGCACTGGAATATAATTCTGACAACGGGTCCCTTATGCCGGCACTGATCAATACCCTGATCATCACCTTGCTGACACTGGTGATCGCGGTACCATTTGGTATTTTTGCTGCGATCTATCTTGTAGAATATGCAAAAAAGGGAAGTAAGCTGGTAAAAATCATCCGCGTGACAACAGAAACCCTTCAGGGAATCCCGTCTATTATTTTCGGTCTGTTTGGTCTTCTGTTTTTCAGTACAGCCCTTCATTGGGGATATTCCCTTCTGTCTGGCTCTATGACATTAGTAATCATGATATTACCGCTGATCATTCGTACCACAGAAGAAGCACTTCTCGGTGTGCCAGATGCTTACAGGGAAGCTTCCTTAGGACTGGGTGCAGGAAAACTGCGTACAGTATTTAAAGTGGTACTTCCAAGTGCCATTCCCGGAATCCTCTCCGGTGTGGTTCTTGCTACAGGACGTATTGTAGGTGAGACAGCAGCTCTTATCTATACCGCAGGATCTGTTGCTAAGGTTCCGGAAAGTCTGATGGGCTCCGGACGAACTCTTGCCGTACATATGTATGTGCTTTCCAGTGAAGGTCTTTATATGGATCAGGCGTATGCAACAGCGGTTATTTTGTTGGTATTTGTGCTGGTACTGAACTGGATCTCAGGAGTATGTGCGAAGAGATTAAGTAAAGCAGGCGGAGAGAAGTAGGATAGACACAGTGTATTTGTCAGGATTGCAGAATGATTTTGGGAAAGCTATTACATATATTCTGCAGAGATTATTAATAGAAAAAACTAGGTGCAAACAGTTGCAGATCATCAAGAAAGGCAGGAAAGCAGCTGGCAGATAAGCAGGCATAAAGCTTATAGCTGTCAAAGCTTTCAAAAAAGGAGAATATGGGTAAAATAGATGTAAAAAACATGGATCTGTATTACGGCAGTTTCCATGCCTTAAAAAATATCAATCTGGATATTCCGGAGAAAAAAA
>JAQXQS010000172.1 GCA_029101305.1 Clostridia bacterium
GCCTTCCTTCTGCCAAAGATAACCGTCCTCTCAGTTTCGAGGAATTTGAGAATAAACTGGATCAGGTTCTGTTCGTATCTGCCACCCCAGGTGACTATGAATATGACCACGAGCTTCTCCGCGCCGAGCAGATCATCCGTCCTACCGGACTTTTGGATCCCAAGGTGGAAGTGCGCCCTGTAGAGGGACAGATTGATGACCTGATTTCGGAAGTAAATAAAGAAACCGCTAAGAAAAACAAAGTCCTGATCACCACCCTTACCAAAAGAATGGCGGAAGACCTTACCCAGTATATGAAAGATGTGGGAATCCGCGTCCGTTACCTTCATTCTGATATAGACACCCTGGAACGGGCTGAGATCATCCGGGATATGCGTCTGGACGTATTTGATGTTCTTGTGGGGATCAACCTTCTACGAGAGGGACTTGATATTCCGGAGATTACCCTGGTTGCCATTCTGGATGCAGATAAAGAGGGCTTTCTCCGTTCTGAGACCTCGCTGATCCAGACCATCGGTCGTGCAGCCCGTAACAGTGAAGGGCATGTTATCATGTACGCAGATGTAATGACAGATTCCATGCGAAATGCAATTGATGAGACCAACCGCCGCCGGGAGATCCAGGAAGCCTATAATGAGGAACACGGCATCACTCCTACCACCATTAAGAAGGCCGTCCGCGATTTGATCGCAGTTTCCAAGGCTGTTGCACAGACGGAGGTGAAGCTGAAGAAAGATCCTGAATCCATGAGTCAGAAAGAACTGAAGAATCTGATCTCCCAGCTGGAAAAACAAATGCGTCAGGCAGCTGCGGACCTGAACTTCGAGCAGGCAGCCGAGCTGCGTGACAAGATGATCGAGCTTAAGAAAAATCTTGCTGATGCACGGAAATAAAATGCAGTAGGAAATTAAACGTAGTAGGAAATTCAGAACGAATTTCCTACTGCATAAAAGGGCTTTGGGGTTACGGTTCTACTTTCACAGAAAATGCCTTAAAGTGTCCTTCTACACCTTCTGCAAACATTCCAATATAAGTTCCGGTAAAACTCATATCCATAGTTCCCTCTGTGGCCAGGCCTGCTGTAGAACCATTTCCCAGCTTCTTATAATTTTCTCCATCCTCACTGTACCAGAACTCATAGTTCAGCTCATCTCCGATAATACGAAAACGGATATTTTCTAAAGATGTAACCACTGCTTCTGCCGTTTTGGCAAACATGTCGTGAATGTGTTTTGCAAGGCATACCTTATACTGCCCGTCTTCCTCTGTGAGATAGATTTCATAATGATAGTCCTGATTGTAAAACGCACATAATCCTGCTCTTTTACCGGCTGTGTTTTGGCCATTTGGGACCAGACTTACCGTAACATCTGCCTGAACTTTAAATTCTTTCTGCCGGATTCCGATCCAGGTTGGCGTATCCCTGTCATTTAAGGTTACTTCTGTTCCTTTCAGAACCAGCTGTCTGTTTTCTGTATCCCGTACATAATTTTCCATATGTGGATTCCGGATCCAGTTATAATGCAGGCTGAATTTTTCTTCTGAAAAATCATCCTCAAAATCTCTTTTCACTGGCTGGATCTCATCACCTGGAAGCGGTCCCTCCATTTCCAAAGCAATCCTTCCAGTATTTCCAACAACCGGCCAGCCATCTTCATCCCACACTACCGGACTTAAAAAGGTCTCTCTGCCAAGGTGATGAAGCTTCAATCCACGCTGTGGTGTGCAGGACGGCCGGATTCCCAGGCAGACCAGCCACCAGTTCCCATTCTGATCCATTTCCAGATCTGCATGTCCAGTACAGGAAATAGAACCATCCGGGTTATCTCTATGACTGAGAATTGGGTTGTGGGGACATGGTTCATAAGGACCAAATACAGAATCGGCCCTTTGCATGGTAACCATATGACCATATTCCGTGCCTCCCTCAGCCAGAAGGAGGTAATATTTTCCATTTAATTTATAAATATGCGGTCCCTCCGGACAGATTCCGCCGCAGCCATGGCTGATACATACGCTTTCAGACAATTTTTCCCCTGTATAAGGATTAATTTTGCACATAAAAATCCCAGCTTTTCCATTCTCATCTGTGGATGTAGATGCGAAATAAACATCTTCGCCGTCAAAAAGAAGAGTTGGATCAATACCTTCCTGGTCTATCCACACCGGGGCAGACCATTCTCCATAAATGTCCTTTGTATGTACGATCATATGTCCCTTATAGGTCACATTTGTTGTAGTCATAAAAAATTCCCCGTTATGATAGCACAGCATTGGCGCATAAATTCCACCGGATGGTCTCACGCCTTCCAGATAAAGCTGTTCTTTATTCTTCAGACAGTAATTGACCAGTTCCCAGTTTACCAGGTTTTTGCTGTGATAAACCGGCACTCCGGGGTAAAATTCAAAAGTCGAATTCACCAGATAAAAATCATCCCCTACCCTGCAAATGGATGGATCCGGATTGTAACCGGAAATAATCGGATTTTTAAATTTCTGCAAACCATTCTTCTTCATTTTCATTTCCACTCCCAATAATTATTTTAAGCATATACTTTCTATAGTTGCATGCTCGCGTCGTCATCATATAAGCCTTGCATTTATTAACAATAATAACATGAAAGATATAAATAGCAACAATATAATTTCCAGTACTCTTTTTCCCTTGCATTCCCCTCCTGAATATGCTATACTCACCTCCGTTGAAAAGCCCATAAAAACAAGGTCGTACAGGGCTTTTGGGGCGGTCACCGCCTATAAATGTGCCGAGTGTTCGTGACCTTCCACTCGTAAAACAAAACTAAAGGAGACAAATGAATATGAAAAACAAGAGTACCCTGTTCCTGGTGCAGGCAGCGCTGATCGCGGCTGTCTATGTTGTACTGACACTGGTGTTTGCACCATTTAGTTATGGAGAGATTCAGGTCCGGATTTCCGAAGCCTTAACGATTCTCCCATTTTTCACACCAGCTGCCATCCCTGGCCTTTTTGTAGGCTGCATCCTGGCCAACATGCTTGGCGGCGCAATTCCTCTGGATATCGCATTCGGAAGCATTGCCACCCTCATCGGAGCTGTATTTACCTATAAGCTCAGAGGCAGCAGCAAATGGCTCGCACCAGTTCCGCCAATCGTTGCAAACGCAGTCCTGGTACCATTCGTTCTTCGTTACGGATATGGCACCAACCTCCCGATCCCGCTTATGATGCTTACTGTAGGCGCTGGTGAGGTCATCTCCTGCGGTGTCTTTGGAATGGTGCTTCTCACCGCGCTTTCCAAATACAAGAATACATTGTTTGGCAGACAGGAAGCTGTAAAATAAACCAGACCAGATTTTCAGATTTTCAGATTCTAAGAAATCCGGATAAGACATTTTCTTTCGTCTTACCCGGATTTTTTTGCATATAAATCTATCTGACTCCAGCCGGTTATCTATTCTCATTTTTTCATCTTGGTTATCCTTTCCGCTATTTTATATCCATTATCTATTTTCCACATAATTTGTCATATATTTAGTTGCAGAATCCACCTGCATACTATATAATCATCTTATTAACGTTTTACCAAACTAAAGAAGGAAAGAGGGAAAGAAAAATGAAAAAACTATGGAAAACCTGGACCGAGATCGCACTGGTCAAGCGAATCGTCGTCGGTCTGATCCTGGGTGCCATCCTGGGAGTTGCAGTTCCTGGTGCTACAAGTATCGCCATTCTGGGAGATGTATTCGTAGGAGCCTTAAAAGCCATTGCTCCTCTCCTGGTATTCTTCCTGGTTCTCAGCTCACTGTGCAACGCAGGAAAATCCCATGGCGGTGTCATCAAAACAGTAGTTGCCCTGTACATGTTCAGTACCGTACTGGCAGCTGTCATCGCTGTATTTGCCAGCATGATCTTCCCGGTGGAAATGACTCTTACCAATGCTGCGGCTGACGCAACCGCACCTCAGGGAATTGTGGAAGTTCTCAGCAATCTTCTGCTCAATATCGTTGCAAACCCGGTATCCTCCCTGGTAAATGCCAATTATGTAGGAATCCTTACCTGGGCGATTCTCCTTGGACTTGCCTTCCGCGCAGCAAACGATACTACCAAGAAAGTTCTTGCCGATATCGCAGACGGCACCTCCCTGGTAGTCAGCTGGATCATCAACCTGGCGCCTTTTGGAATCTTTGGACTTGTATTTAATACAGTATCCACCAATGGACTGGATATTTTCACTACTTATGGAAAGCTCCTTCTTCTGCTTGTAGGCTGCATGCTTTTCATTTACTTTGTAACAAATCCGCTTCTGGTTTACTGGTGCATCCGTCAGAATCCATACCCTCTGATTTTCCACTGCCTGAAGAAAAGTGCTATCACCGCATTCTTCACCAGAAGCTCCGCAGCCAATATTCCTGTAAATATGAAAGCCTGTGAGGAAATGGGTCTTGACCGTGACACTTACTCTGTAACCATTCCTCTTGGCGCAACTATCAATATGGATGGTGCTGCTATTACCATTACCGTCATGACAATGGCAACCGCTTTTACCCTTGGAATCCATGTGGATATCCCAACCGCAATCATTCTCAGTCTTCTCGCGGCACTTTCCGCATGTGGTGCTTCCGGTGTCGCCGGCGGATCTCTTCTTCTGATTCCTATGGCATGCTCCCTGTTCGGAATTTCTGACGACATTTCCATGCAGGTAGTTGCTGTTGGCTTCATTATCGGAGTAATCCAGGACTCTGTGGAAACAGCCCTGAATTCTTCCTCAGACCTGCTCCTCTCTGCTTCTGCAGAATTCAGACAGTGGCGTCTGGAAGGAAAGGAAATTAAATTCTAATTACTAAGAATAATATTTATAATGCCCTGGAAAATAAGAACCGGATTTATCATTTTCTTATTTTCCAAGGCATTTTTACATTCATTATCCATATCATTTTCCAGAACGTGTTTGAAAAGATTTTCGTGGCAGGCTTTACTTCTCCGCTTCCCTCATTTTCTTTAATATCCTCTTCTCCATCCGGGAAACCTGCACCTGGGACACCCCCATTCTTTTCGCAACCTCCGTCTGTGTCATATCTTGAAAATACCGAAGGCCGATCAGCTGCCGCTCTTTACCTTCCAGTTTTTCCAGGATTTCTTCCACCCAGATCCGATTCAGAAGTTTTTCGTGACAGTCTTCATTCTCAGGAAGCCTGTCCACCAGCTGCAGATCTGCCCCATCCCCCTGATACACGGTTCTGTAGATAGACTCTACTTCAGCAGCAGACTCCATTGTCATAGCAAGCTCTTCCACAGGCATATCTATGGCTGCTGAAAGTTCCTGCATGTCCGGCTCCCTTCCAAGCCTTTTCTCCATTTCCTCTCTCACTTTGTAAATCTTATACCGGTTCTCTTTTATGGAACGGCTTACCTTCAGCATTCCGTCATCCCTAAGAAACCTTTTAATTTCCCCAATGATCATTGGTACCGCATATGTAGAAAATTTCACATCAAACTCAGGATTGAAATTATCCACAGCCTTTAGAAGACCGATACTTCCAATCTGGAAAAGATCCTCCATTTCCACGCCTCTTCCCAGAAAACGCCTGGATACACTATATACCAGTCCCATATTTTCCGAAAACAAAGTATCTCTTGCCTCTTTATCTCCCTGGTGAATACGCCCAATGAGAGCAAGAGTATGATCCATGCTTCCTCCTGATCAATTTCCGATTTTTTTACTCATATGCACACAGGTTCCTTTTCCCACAGAAGAAGTGACTTTTACCTCATCCATAAAAGCTTCCATGAAGGTAAAGCCCATTCCTGACCGGTCCTGGTCTGCGCGGGTAGTATACAAAGGCTCCATCGCTTTCTCCACATCTGGAATCCCCACACCATCATCTTCAATATCTACATAAATAGTCCTGTCCTTCCTGGTACACCGCATACGGATCTTGCACACTTCCCCCTGATAACCGTGAATGATACAATTGGTCACAGCTTCTGAAACTGCTGTCTTCAGATCAGAGACCTCTTCCAGAGTAGGATTCAAATGGGTACAAAATGCCGCAGCCGCGATTCTGGCTAGTCCTTCATTTTCCGCTCTGCTGTCAAAAATAAGCATCATTTCATTAGAATTCTCCATCATATCCCCCTCCCTTCCAGACAGGTCTCATTTGTTTCTCTTTCCAGTTCAAGGAATCTGCTCACTCCGGAAAGCCGCAGCAGTTTTTCAATATATCCACTTACATGACAGGCTTTCATACAGCCCGAACGCATTCCAAGCGCCCGGTAGCGTCCCATGATCAGCCCAACTCCGGAACTATCCATAAACACAGTCTCTCCAAAATCAAAACATATCGTCCGAATATATATTTTTCCCATAATTCTGTCCGATTCCCTCCGGATCAGCTCAGACGCAGGATGATCCAGTTCCTCTGGCAGTTTAATATTCAGACAGGTTCCCGTAGTTTCAAAAACAGGTTTCATACCCCAAACTCCCCCTTATTTATTATTGCCCTAGAGCATGCCCCCAAAAGGCTTTCTGCAAAATATACCGCAAAGTGGGGCATGCAGATTGCAGATTTGCATAAAACCATATTTAAAAAGGGATGTGCACACATGCACATCCCCGGTTCAGAGGTTCTTCTTAATTGTAGATCACATCTTTTCATCAGTAATACTGAAAATCACCATTTTCATCATAGTATCCGTCTTCGCTGCTGTAATCAGTCCCATCGCTTTCACTGTAATCTGATTCATCATAACCAGACTCATCATAGCCGGATGTGTCCGATTCAGAATTACTATTTCCACCTTCCGATGTATCCCCAGTACCATCCCCACTATCTGTAGATCCGTCGCTTCTCATTCCAGACACACCGGTTTCGGAACAGATCGTATTGTAAATTCCCTTCACGTCATCTCCCAGCTGATCTTCATAGACCTTCTGGATCTCCAGCGCAGCGGCATCATACTCATTCTGCCTGTAAGAAACATAGGCGTTCAAAAGCGCCTGGTAGCTTGCACTCTTCTTCTGTTCCGTATCAAGCTCCTTGGTAATTTCTTCAGCCACATCCCCAGACTCCTTAGCTTCTCCCTGGGCCTTGGAAAGCTCTGCCCCCTGGCTTGCCAGTGATTCACTGTATTTCACAATCTGCTGGTTCGCTTCCCGGTAAATTCCCTGCTTTATGGCAGGAACTGCCAGAAGCCAGAATGCTACGGCTCCCGCTGCCACACCGGCAACAAGAGTCATAAACAGGGAAATCCTGGAATTTTCCCTGTAGACAGCCGGCTGGAGTACCTGGCTTCTTGGATTTTCTTCCGAAGAATCCGCTGCCCCCTTGGCCCTGAAAAGCCCTTTTTTCTGCTTCTCAAGCCTTGTGGTAACACCGGTTCTCTCATCTACCTCCCTGAGGAAACGTAAAGTAGTCGTATTTGTCTTATCAATACGGGCTGCTTTTTTCAAGGTTCTTCTTGCTTTACCCCAGTCATGATTCTTCATATAGATCAGAGCCAGCAGATGATAACCCTTGATCAGCTTGGTATTCTGTGCAAGAATCTTACGCAGCTGTATCGCCGCCATATCCTCATGCCCTTCCCTGCAAAGGGCCAGCGCGTTGTTATATTTTCGAATCGTCTCATTAATGGCATCCAGCTTATTCGAATTCGCCTGAAGACGGTTGATATATTCATTTGCAATATTACGGGTGGGCTGTAGATTCTTACTGATCACCCACTCACTGAGTGCAGCAACCACCTCTCCCATTTCAAAATACACCAGTCCCAGAAGATTTCTCGCCTGTATATTTCTCTTATTAAAAGTAAGACTTTGTTTCAGACAGGTAACCGCCCCCGAAAGGTCACGGATACTGGCCTTTTCCAGGCCCTGATTATAATAAAGTCTGGAAAGATACTCCACCTTCTTCTGGATCAGAACGTTACACCCGCAATGAGGACAGTAATCAAGGTCCTTATCTGCCAGGAACGCACCGCAATTCATACAATTCATTCAGTAACTCCTATTCTATTTCATCCTGCGTCCACTCTTGGACTCTCTCAGCATTTCCTGAAGAATATCCAGAATATCCGTTAGTTCCCTATCGTAAATAGCCTCTTCTGCATCTGTCACATCCAGACAAGGCTCAAATTTCTTCAGTTCCTCTTCGTAATCAATCATATATATCCTCCAAAAGCGTTTTGATCTCACCTACCAGGTAAAGGGAACCTACACAAAACAGCATTCCGTTTTCTCCCTTTGCCTCATATGCCATATGAAATGCCTCTTCAATATTATCAGAATTTTCCACAGCCTGACAGCCCTCTTTTTCAAAAATTCCAGCCAGTTCGGCTGATGGAACCTCACGATACCCTCCCACTTTAGTGGTTACCACCTTCCGGAAACGGATCCTGCTGCAGATCGTATGGATCATGTCCTGATAATCCTTGTCATTTACCGCTGAAAACAAAAGTGTCAACGGACACTCCTGCTGGAAACGCTCTGCTGTCTCCACAAACCTGCGCACACCATCCTCATTATGTGCCCCATCTACGATCACACCTGGCAGAATAGTCTCCATTCTTCCCTGCCATCTGGTATTCTTAATTCCTGCCTGTATCTGTTCTATGCTGACCGGGATCTGCCCCTTCAGTACTTCCATCGCAGTCAGTGCCAGAGACGCATTCATCACCTGATACCATGCGATAAAGGGAATATGGAATTTCGTATCTCCATAGTATTCATCTTCCAGGGAAAAATCAATGCCATCTCTATTGTTTCCCAGCACTTTCGCCTTGTCCTGAACCACTTTAAAGGCAGGGCTGTCAAGCTCTTTTGCCTTCGCCTCGATCACATCAGCTGCATCTTTATCATTTCCATCAAAGATCACCGGAACTCCAGGAACAATGATTCCTGCCTTCTCTCCTGCGATCTCCCGCACTGTATTTCCAAGAAACTGCATGTGATCCAGGCTGATGGAAGTGATCACACAAGCTACCGGATTCTCCACTGCAGTGGTCGCATCCAGTCTTCCCCCAAGTCCTGTCTCTAAAGTAACATAATCCACGCCTGCCTCGGCGAAGATCACCATTCCCATAAGAAACAGCATTTCAAAATAAGTGGGATGATAACTTCCCTCTGCCACAAGCTCATCTGACAGTGCCTTCACCTTTTCAAAAGCCTTCAGAAATGTCTCATCATCAATATTAACTTCATTGATCTGAAATCTCTCATTAATCTTCACCAGATGAGGAGATGTAAACAATCCGCAGGAATATCCTGCTTCTCTCAGAATCGAAGTGAGAAATGCACAGGTACTGCCTTTCCCATTGGTTCCTGCAACATGTATCACCCGGAACTTCTTCTGTGGATTTCCAAGCCTTCTCAGGCATTCCTTCGTGTGCTCCAGGCTATTTTTCTTCGTAAACTTAGGTGTCTCCTCAATATAAGCAACAGCTTCCTCGTAATTCATAATCTCAACCACCATTTATCTTATTGTATAAAAACTCAATAACACGGATTGTTCTGCAGCTACGCTGCTCCCACAATCCTTCAAATCAATTACTCTATCATTATATAATAGTCACACCAGAAGTCCACCCCTAATCGTAACTTTTTATCCGACAAACCTCGCACGATGCAGCCTGTGAACAGAAGCCCCGCAGTTTCTCGCAGATTCCAAAGCTTTCTGCTGGTTCAAAAATATACATATAAACGTGAAAGAAAGGAGAGGACACTTTCTTCGCTCCCATGGAGCAGCTTTGTCCTCTCCCTTCTTCGTTTTTTATCAAGCTTCCGGTACTTTCCACTTACTGTCATACAATGCATAAACAGATCTGTCGAAACTCTTGCTAAGCGCCTTCCTTGTAGAACTGTTGCTTCGTTGTACAACCGCCAGCCTGTCAAAATCTGACAGCTCAGTTCCTGAGATTACCAGCATAGTAGGACTTACATACGCGGTATCATACCACTCGCCATTCAATTTCACCTGACTGGACGGTGTAAAATTCGTTCCCTGGATATAATAAGTCCAGTCCGAATCTGACACTAACCGGATAGAATCCAGGGTCACATCATAAAGACCCATCCGCATTTTTACCCGTTCAAAAGGATTTTCCCCGCCATAAGCATAACGTTTTCCATAGAGAACATCATACTGCAGCGTCTCCAGATCCACCTGATAATTCTTGGTATTTCTTCTGGCCTGATGGTACTTCATGATCGTACCTTCATGGATTCCGACCCGGTCCAGAACTTCTGCCGCAACCTGGTAAGAAGCCAGATTCTCATCCTTCTTGGTAAGTCCCATATTATCCCAGATCACATATTCGGTCTGGAAAAGATACTTATTCTTAAGGTCCTCCACAGTAAGTCCCATGGTTGGCAAATGATCCCCATACATAACCAGGATCACATCCTCCGGATACTCTGCCAGTGCATCTGTAAGCTCTTTTACAAACTGATCCATCTCATGAATCTGGTTCACGTAATATTCCCATTTACAATCCTGTTCCTCTGTAGGAGACCCTGACACGGTAATTTCAGGATTGTCCAGAATCGGCTCACTTGGATAATCTCCATGTCCCTGCACGGAAATCGTATACACATAATCAGGTCCTTCTGTAGAATCCAGACACTTAAGGATCTCGTCTGTCAGAACACTGTCTTTCACCCAGCCAAGAGGATTCTGCAGGTTCTCTTTTTCCATATATTCTTCAGAAGTAAAGGTGTCAAATCCAAGATTTGGAAAAACAGACCGTCTGCCGTAGAAATTCGCCTCATTGTTATGTACTGCATGAGTAGAGTATCCCAGATTTTTCAAAACATACGGTACGCTTTCACAGGTTGTCTCCTTCAGTATACTCTTGTATGGATATTCACCAGGTCCGAAATAGTGGAGGCTCATTCCTGTAATGGTCTCAAACTCTGTATTTGCAGTACCTGCCCCAACTGAAGGTACTTTATAATAACCAGAAGAATACTCTTCCATCAGCTTCCGGAAATTTGGAATAGGATCCTCGGAAATATTCAGATAGTTTACCAGTGTGGGATCAAAGAAAGACTCCAGCTGTAAGAACAGAATATTGGGTCTTTTTCCATCTTCCTTTGTTTCCGGAAGATTGTCCTCGGTTTTCTCGATCCGCTGGATCTCTTCTTCTGAATAATCCCTCGGCTGGCTGATACCTGTATTAAAAATAGTAGTTGCCAGACAATACGGATATCCATAATCCTCATAGGCAAATGCAATATTCCCGAAATAGTTAGACAAAACCCTTTTTTCAAGGGCAAGCTGTGTTACTCCTCCAAAAGCCACAAAGCCGACGATAACAAGGGGAATCACATAGCGATACTTAATTTTCTGCTGATACTTTGGTCCCTTTATAAACACAATCAAAAGCCCCAGAAGCACCAGGCCGATCAGAATGCATCCAATCACAACCCCGTAAAAAGGAAGATATTTCTGCATGATCGCAATACCATCTGTCAGCATATGCAGATCCGGTCCTGTAAATGGGGTTACACGGTTCATCAGAAGAATGCAGTTAACGATTCCCAGAAACAGCCAGAAAACAGAAACCACCGTCCGCCAGAAGAACCTTCTGTGAAACAGATATACGATCAGCATTGTGGTAAAAATAAACGCAGTATTATAAGCAAATACCAACGGCTTTCCCGTCATGTAGTCCCATGCCTCCACCACAGAGTGGCGGCACAGTGCCTCTATGATAAAATAGAGGACTGCGCACCAAAGTGCCTGGAGAATCAGAGAAATCTTGTTGCAAAATTTGCTCAGCTTCATTCAATTTCTCCTTTTATTTCTTAAGCTGCTCAAGCTGTGTGCCAACTTTTTCTTTCATCTCTTTGTACTTCGCAAGCTTCTCCTTCTCTGCCTCAACCTTTGCGGCCGGAGCCTTGTTCACAAAGTTCGGATTGTTCAGCATACCCTCACAGCGGGCAATTTCCTTGGTCAGTCTTTCCTGCTCCTTAGTCAGTCTTTCAAGCTCTTTTTCCTTGTCAACAAGGTCTTCAAGAGGCATGTAAACCACTGCATTAGAAACAACAACGGAAACTGCATCCTCGCCGATTCCTGTCTTATCCTGCTGTACATGGATTTCTTTTGCAAATGCAAGATTTACAAAGGATTTCTTACTGTTCTCATACATCTGACAGATATCAGCATCTTTTCCGACAATGATCAGATGGGTTTTGCGGTTCTGTGGAACATTCATGCTGGTTCTGGTATTACGGATGCCGCGTACCACTTCCTGGAAGCTTCCGATTGCAAGCTCTGCTTCAGGGGAGTTCCACTCTTCTTTATAAACCGGCCAGTCAGAGATCATAATGGACTCTTCTTCCGGAAGAAGTGTGCAGTAAATTTCTTCTGTGATAAATGGCATAAACGGATGAAGAAGCTTCAGGCCCTGGGTCAGAGCTGTGCGAAGTGTCCAAAGAGCCTCATTGGCAGCCTTTGGATCTTCCTCTGCTTTCCACAGACGTACCTTGGCAATCTCAATGTACCAGTCACAAAGTTCATCCCAAAGGAAATCATAGATTTTCTGGACTGCAATACCCAGCTCATATTTTTCCATATTGTCTGTTACTTCTTTAATCACGTTATTCAGTCTGGAAAGGATCCATTTGTCCTCAGCACAAAGAGATGCGATCTCAGGCTCTGTCACAGTCTTGCCTTCCAGATTCATAAGAACGAAACGGGAAGCATTCCAGATCTTGTTCGCAAAGTTACGGCTGGATTCTACACGCTCCCAGTAGAAACGCATATCATTTCCAGGTGCATTTCCAGTCATCAGGGTCAGACGAAGCGCGTCTGCACCATATTTATCAATTACTTCAAGTGGATCAATACCATTTCCAAGAGATTTACTCATCTTGCGGCCCTGGGAATCTCTTACAAGACCATGGATCAGTACATGATGGAACGGTGTCTCGCCAGTCTGCTCAAGAGCAGAGAATACCATACGGATAACCCAGAAGAAAATTATATCATATCCGGTTACCAGCACATCTGTAGGATAGAAATATTCCAGCTCCGGTGTCTTATCCGGCCATCCAAGTGTGTAGAACGGCCAAAGTGCTGAACTGAACCAGGTATCCAGGGTATCCTCATCCTGGTGAAGATGGGTACATCCGCATTTCG
>JAQXQS010000173.1 GCA_029101305.1 Clostridia bacterium
AATACGGAAGAAGTAACGGAAATACCTCTCTCCTTCTCAATTTCCATCCAGTCTGATACTGCATGGCGGGCCGTTGCCTTTCCTTTAACACTGCCGGCCAGATTAATGGCTCCGCCATACAGCAGGAATTTCTCAGTCAGAGTAGTCTTACCTGCATCCGGGTGGGAAATGATGGCAAAGGTTCTTCTTTTTTCTATTTCTTTCGTATACTTCGACACGTTTAGCCTCCTATTTGAATTCTATATTCCAAAACCTACATCTGTACATCTGCTTACGTCATCTCTGACGGACAACCGCATTTCCTGTACAGTATGCCTGTATTCTTACTTTTTTGCAGCATTCCTATTCTAGTATAAGGATAGCTGCACTGTCAAGGGGGTATCTTGGCAGATTGTACCGAAACTTATCCCAATTGTCCATTAGCTGTATTTCTAATCCGGTATGTTTTCTGATATAGCCGTATCATCATCCAGATCTACCGAAGTCTCCAAGGATTCATCTTTATTCACCAGCTCCTCTTCACTTTCATTTAAAGGTGTGATCACTATGTTCTCCGGAGCAATTCCGGTTTTCCGTTTTACGATATCTTCTATCTGTGCTCTTTTGGCATCTGTCAGATCTGCTTCCGGCACCACTACATCAGCGGTCTCACCAGTCAGGTTTACGATTACATTTTCAAAGCCTTTTGCCTCAAGAAGAAGCTCTGCTGCCGCTTCCTTTTCAGTCAGATCAGCCATGGAAACCATGGTGCTTACAGCCTCCTGCTTCTGATCATCCTCCAGATCCTGGTTATTGATGATTGCCTGCAGATCTGCCTTGTTCTGGGAACGGATCTGTTCCCTTGACAGTTTTGCCTGGGCAGCAAAATCAGAAGCTGCTGTAAGTACCGCTTCTCCCGGTGTACTTGTGGTCTGGTCCTGTACATCTGTAAGGCTGTCTTCTGTCCCATTCTCATCCAGAAGTGCTGTTTCATCAGTAAGGTCGTAGTTCACATCCTCAAGGATACTACTGCTATCCGCACTGGTCTCTTTGTTTTTCAGGCCAAGATCTACATCTGCAAAATTCAGGTATCCTGCAACTGCGATCAATACCGCCAGTGAAGTAATGATTACCTGGTTCTTTTTCAGAATCTTTTTCACTTTACCTCTCCTCATTTCATTTTGATCACTTTTATTTTATGGGCATCCAGCTGAAATAATGCCATAACTCCCTCCACAATATTCCTGGAAACCACAGAATTGTCTGCTCCCTGCGCTGCGATCAGCACTCCTGTCACTGCTTCTTTCCCGGAGCTGTAGAAGCTGCTGCTGTCTTTTTCCTCCCCGGTCATAAGGATCACACGTACTTTTCCCACCCCTTCCACCTGGGACAAAAGATCTTCCAGCTTTTTTTCTAATGTAGTCCGCTCTGCTTCTGTGCTCTCATAAGAAGTATCAGCAAAAAAAGAACTACTTTCGCTGCCTGCCGCCAGAGAACTATCTTTCTTATCCGACACCGGAAGTGCTATCACTGTGAGAAGCAGTCCCAGAAGAAGCAGGATCACCCACTGTCTGCTCCCCATTTTCCCCAACAAAGATTTCACAGTTTTCTTCCCGGATTCCCCAGTTTGCTGCAAGTTCATCTTTTATCCCCCTCTCACTTCCTGAATCTGGCACCTCCTTTGTCCATACAGACGCTTTTAGCAGCTCTCCTTCTATATGTACTTCACACTGTATGGCTTCTATGCCTTTTTTCTGCAAAGCTTCCAGGATATTTTTTCCCAATTGCTTCTCCACACCTTTTTCCAGAAGACTTTTCTGAAGATTTTCCATATCCATTGTAAGCCGCTGTCTTTCCTCCTCTTGGTATAGATTCAAAAAGCTCTCAGGCAGCTCCCTGCTTTTTTCCAGAATCGAAAGCACAGGTGTGATCAACATGACAATCAGCAGCAGTCCCATAAAAAAACGTACATATCGTTGGTACTTCTCTGTGGGCACCAGATAAATGAACATGGTGAGGAGGATATAAAATATGGCAAGACACTTCACCCAGCTGTAGATTGCTTCTTTCATAGGCTCATCTCCCCACTGACGCCATAAGGATCACAAATGTAAGAATACACAATATTTCTGCTGTCAGCATAATCCGAAGCAGCATAGCACATCCTTCCCCCATTGTTCCAAGGCAGCCAACGATCCGTTTATCGGATACCGGCTGCGCGATTGCCCCTAAAAAGCGATAGCCAAGGGAAAGCAGTCCATAGTGGATAACGGGTCCTGCTCCTACAAGGAACAATGCCAGCACAGAGACCGCACCCAGGCAGTTTTTCACAAGCAATGCCCCCGTCAGGATCAGCTCAGTCACCACGTTCACCGCATTTCCCACTGCCGGAATCGCCCCTGCAGTTTTTCCTATGGCAGTTCTTTTGAGTGCATCCATGGCAGGCGCCACAAGCCCCCGCACTGCCTGAAGTCCCAGCACTGCCCCCAGCATGGTCTTTAAGCTCCAGCTGATCAAAGTTTCCAGAAGCTCTGCCATTTTGCTTAGCATGTCCTCCTTGGAAAGATGATTTACCAGACAGAGAAGCACATACAGATTCGCGCCAGGCAGGATCAACGTCAAAAGCAGCCATTGTACCAGCCACACCAGAAGTAATACCCCCTGGTAGAATACAGATGCAGTAACGGTTCCGGAAGCTGCTGAAATTGCTATGAAATAAGCAGGTGCCAGACCTTTCATGAACTGTGTCATCCAGTCCAGCTGCTTTCCCAGAGAAATCCCAAGCTGCTGGTAGCTGTCCATTAAAATGGTAAATAACAGAAGGTATACCATATAAAAGCTTACATCTCCGATCTGGCTGTTCTCAAATACTGCTGCAAAATTGGAAAACACTGCTGCTGCCAGCACCAGGAGCAGAATCCGGAAAAAATTTTCCCGTTCTTTTTCTATTCTGTCAAAAAAGAGGCTGCGCAGAAATTGCTGCACCGCCTCTTTTGAAACTACGCTCTTGCCGTTTATCATATTTTCCAATGCTGTTCCTATGGAAAAACTGTTATTTCCCAGCATTTCGTCCATCAGCTTCTGCACCTGTTCGAAGGACATATCAGAAACCATTTGGCTGGTGACACTTTCTGAAATCCCGGAATCTGCATGGGTCGTTTCTGACTCTTCATCCATAATGTCTGTTCTTTCTGTAGCTGCAAAGCTTTGTCCACTCTGTGCTTCTGCTTTGACTATCCTGTTTTCATTTTGCCAGCAGCTCACAAAAATCATAAAAGAGAAACTGACACAAGCTGCAAAAATTCCATAATATCTTTTTGCTGCGCCAGTTTTCATACCATAAACTCCTGAATGGTCTTTAAAAGTGCCATCAGCACCGGCATACTCAGTACCATTACCGAAAGCTTACAAAACAACTCGATCTGTGCAGCTGTAGTGCTGTAGCCTGCATCCTTACAGATTCCCGAAGCAAACTGGCCGATGTAAGTAATCCCGATCATTTTTACCAGAACTGAAATATATTCTGTATCTACAGGAAGAGCCTCCTTTATTTTCCCAAGGGAATCAAAGAGATAACCAATTTTTCCCACAGCCAGTCCCATGATCACAAGCCCGATTCCCACTGTAATAAAACAGGCGTATTCCGGTCTGGTTCCCTTCATAAGGAATCCCAGCATAACACCGCATACGCCCAGTAAAGAAATCTTTATAATGTCCATGTTCCACCTCCAGTTCACTTCCGGCAGGTTTTGACGATCAAAAGCTTTCACCATAATCCAAATATTTTTACTATATTTCAAATACTTTTATTATAATTCAAATAATTTTTTTATACTGTCGAACAGTTCATAGATATATGGTACGATCCAGAAAAGCACTACCAAAAGGCCTGCCAGACTGACCAGAAACGCCTGTTCTTCCCGTCCGCTGTGTTTGAGCACCTGGGAAAGTATGGAGACCAGGATCCCCACAGCAGCAATTTTGAATATAATACTGACTTCCAAGGTGTCTCCTTTCCTTACCACATCAATACCGCCAGCAAAATCCCGCCCAGCACTCCCATGCTCTGATATACCTTCTGCATTTTAGGTGCCTCGCTTTTTAATGTTTTCATCCTGGTGCTAAGCTCTTCCTCCAGAAGTGTCAGCTGTGCCACCTGCATTTCCTTATCCAGATATCCCAGCTTTTCCCCAAGAGAAAGAAAACATTCCCTCTCTTCCTTTGATATCTTCTGCAAAGGAAGATTCCTTAAAGCACACTCCCTGAAAATACCGGTAAAAGTGATCCCAGGCCGCCTCTGAAGCTGTGCTGCCATTTCTTCCAGAAACTTCCTGTAAATTCCCGGCATTTTTGCCGCCACATCAAGGAATGCATCCTCCAGCGTGGCTCCCGTACATCGGATTTCTCCCTTCAGTAACAGAAGTATCTGAACCAGTTTTTCCAGAATCTTCAGTCTGGCCGTCACTTCCATGCTTTTGCAAAGTCCAAGGCCAGCCCCTGAAAAAAGGATCAGAATGATTCCTGCTGTTTTCAACAAGGCCTCCCATTTCTGTCATAGATTCCTAGTATGGTTCCTGCATGGTCTCCTTTATCCAGGAATATATACCGTTCAAACACTCTCCTTCGCACCAGCTTTTCAAAATAGGGCTGATGGGTCACATCCTCGATGGAGTTTCCGTGGGCAGTCGCGATCACCTTACATCCACTGTGGATCACCGCTTCCACAGCTTTAAAATCTTCTTTCCGCCCCAGTTCATCAACAGCCACAACAGCAGGCGACATGGAACGGATCAGCATTTCCATTCCTTCTGCTTTCGGGCAGCCGTCCAGCACATCGGTACGCATTCCCAGGTCATTTTGCGGAACTCCCTGGTAGGAGCCTGCAAGCTCGCTTCTTTCATCCACCACGCCAACCGTTACACCTGGCAGTTTTTCTTTTTCCTGTCCATTGCTCAGCTGCCGGATAATGTCCCGAAGCAAGGTGGTCTTTCCCCCTCTTGGCGGGGAAACGATCAGTGTATGGGCTACCCAGTCCTTTTTGCGAATATAGGGCATGACACAGTCTGCGCAGCCAATCACCTCATGGGCCAGACGCACATTGATACAGGAAATATATTTCATTCCCCTGATCTCATTTCCATCTAAGATCACCTTTCCGGTAACCCCAACCCGGTGTCCGCCCTGGACTGTGAGAAACCCCTGGCGTACTTCATCTTCATATGAATACAGGGAGTAGCCGCTCACATACTCCATGGTTTCCTTCAGGTCCTCTCTTGTCACCACATATTTGCCATCATGATCTGTGAGAAAGCCTTCTCCACCATCATAGGTATAAAACAGTGGTCTTCCCACTCTCAGCCGTATCTCGTATATTTTATCGTAATCAAGGTTTGCATTCATCAACAGCCTGCGGATATTGCCTGCAAACAGGTTCTGAATCTGCTCTGCTTCTATCTTGTATCACCTCTCAATTTTAGTATATGTGGACAATCCCGGATTCATTCTTATAATATCGTAGACTTCCTGGCACTCATTGACCATGTCTGAAACAGACTCCCATACCAGTTCTAATACTGGCTTGTTTCTTTTGTGGTACTCTGCTGGTATTCTTCCATCCTCGGCAGACTCAGCTTCAAAACCCTGTCAACGATATTCACAGAGGCAGAACTGTATGCATAGGCTGCTGATTCAAACAATACATACAAGTCATCTCCATCCACAAAGATCTGCTCAATACGCTCCGGGAAACGATAGCTGACCGCAGAATTTTTATCAACATAAAGCCGTTTATCCGATTTCTCATAGAACACCACCCTGGAAGGCAGAATTCCAAAAGAATGGGACAAAAGAAGCTTGTCATTATAAAAGGCCATTCCCTGGGCCTGTTCAGAAATCGTGGAATAATCCAGGGGCACTGCCATCTCAAAATTCATTCCCAGACCTTCATCCATGGTATTAACCAGATTTCCATTCTCATCCACTGCATATCGTGCGATCGCGCTATCTGTATATTTTGTAAAACAGCCAACGTACAGACACCCTTCATAAAAGGTCATAAAGGAATCTCTCACAATTCCATAAAGACTGGCCACCTGATTGATGGTAATGGGACGCTGGCTCTCATCATAGTCGTAATTTTCAATAGATTCCATGGTAAGGCTTACTGCCTGTGCAAGCTCCTGCGTGTTGGAGGAGTACCACAAAATCTGATGTTCACTGTCATAAGCCAGACCGCCCACATGGGGCTGTCCAGGCAAAACAATTTCTTTTATAAAACGATGTGATTTCTTGTTGATCATATAGATCACAGAATTATGCTTCTTCGCATGGCAATAAGCACTTATAAAAACATAATCCTCTGTTACAGCCAGCCCTTGCGGCGTCATGGTCGTGCACATGGCCGGCATGTCTCCTTCACTGGTAAGGAGGGTCCGTGTTGCTTTCAGTCCGGGAATGATGTAGGTTCCGTATTCCCGTTCCTTTTTCCGGTTCTCAAAGGCAAATGCCATCAGTTCTTCCTTTTGGGAAAGCATCTGGATCTGTCCCCGCAAGGTATAATAAGCTGCCTCCTGATTGGTTGTCTTTCTTTTGGTCGGCGGCTCATTTCTTCCTCTGTATACAAAGGCATAAGCAAGATAAGATCCCGCGATCACCAGTACCATTATCAGAATCCGAAACCAGAAAATGCGGTTTCTCCATTTCATTTTTTTCGTCATTTATTTACACTGCTTCCGCAATATTACTCTTTTGTTACAACATTGTTATTTTTTTACAACGTTTCTTATTATACTTGATATCCTACACATTTACAAGGGTAAGTATCAATACAATCCGGTTTCTTCCAGAAACCTGGATGGATCACGTTCTTTGTCGTACTGTCGTCTCACATAGCAAAGCATTAACTCTTTCTTCGCTCTGGTCATGCCAACATAAAAGAGTCTTCTTTCTTCCTCCAATGCCTCTGCAAGGACTGCCTTTTTATAGGGAATACTGCCTTCATTCACATTCATGATATAGACTTTATCGTATTCCAGTCCTTTTACTGCATGAAGAGTAGATATTATGATTCCTTCTCTTTTCGTTTCCTGCTTCTTTGCCTGCTCTGTCAGCTTTTTCGTATAGTCTTCTATGTATTTCTCCCATTCCGCAAGACTTTTCATTCCTTTGGCGCTTTCCTGTATCCGGTCAAGAACCTCGATCAGTTCCTCCGGACGTATTCTGCGGTACTGGGCATACTCTACCAGATACTGCTCATACCCCATTCCTTTGCGGATAAAATTCACCGCCGCATAAGGTGCCAGTGTGGAAAGAATTCTAAGATGTGTCTCCAGGGTGGTGATACGGTCACACATCCAGTCTTTGTCTTTGTAAAACTCTCTAAGAGCTGTAAAAGACACATTGGTCTGTGTCAGGGCATCCCCTGCAATATACCGGTTCGGGCGGTTCATGATTTCCAGAAACGTTTTCCTTGTCCGGTCCCCTGCCGCCATTTTCAGATATGCCATCAGGTTTCGGCTGATCCAGTGCCGGAAAAGGTTCGGCAGCTGTTCCTTCATGGTGAACGGGATCTGGTACTCCATCAATGCTCCAACCAGACCTTCCGCTTCCTGATTGGTACGGAAAAGTACTGCTGTATCTTCCAGATTTTCACCTGATTCCAGTCTTTTTTTCAAAAAAGAGGTCACCTTCACATACTCTTCCCTTGGATTATCAAATTCCATCACCTTTACCGGTTTTCCCTGCTCATTAGGAGTAGACAACTGCTTCTTAAATCGTTTCTGGTTACAGTCTACTACATTCATGGCTGCCTGTAAGACATTTTTCGTACAGCGGTAATTAATATTCAGAAGAACCGTCTTGGCCTTTGGATAATCTTTGGTAAAATTCAACATGATCTCCGGCTTTGCCCCACGGAAATGATAGATGGACTGATCATCATCCCCCACGATAAACAGATTATCCCTTGGCTGGGCCAGCATCCGGACCGTATCATATTGAAGACGGTTAATGTCCTGAAACTCATCTACCATGATATACTGGAATTTGTTCTGCCATGCTTTCAGAATATCCTTTCTCTGGTCAAACAGCTCATAACAGCAAAGCAGCATATCATCAAAGTCCAGCTTCCGCCTCTGCCTCAGGGTTTTCTGGTAACCATTGTAGATCTGACGGAACACCTCATCCGGACAGCAGGATGAATAGTAGTGATCCAGGGAAATACGGTTTCCTTTCACAACACTGATTTCCTTTGCCACATCCTCCTGGAAATCCCCCTCCTGGGCAAGCTCCTGCCCAAATTCCAGGGTCATTTCTTTCAAAATGGCATATTTTTCCTCTTCTGACAGAATATTTCCTGCACCAAGTCCATAAGCCTGTTTCAGAATCCCATAAAATACGCCGTGAAATGTCCCAAAGGTGACAGCAGTGGAGGTCTGCCCAGTAAATTTCAGGAAGCGTTCCTTCATCTCCCTGGCTGCAGCCCTGGAAAAAGTCACAACAAGAACAGAGGACGGCGGTATCTTCCCCTCTCCTGTCATATATGCAGTTCTTTCAACGATCACTGAGGTTTTCCCCGAACCGGGGCCTGCCAGAACCATCATAGGTCCTGACAGGTGGGCGATTGCCCTTAATTGAGATGGATTTTTCTTCATTACAGATTCTCAAGCTTCTCGATAGCAGCTTTCACACGACGGATGGTTTCATCCTTGCCAATGATCTCCATGATCTCGGTAGCACCTGCCGGTGTCATCTGCTTACCAGATACAGCTGTACGGAGCGGCCACATTACAAAGCCGTTCTTGTAACCTTTCTCCTTAACAAATTCGCTTAAAGAAGCAAACAGTGGATCATTGGTATAATCCTCCTGTGCCTCCAGGACAGGAAGGACTTCCTTCAGAACAGCAAGAGAAGTCTCTTCGTTTGTTTTCATTTTCTTGTGACAGTACATGGATGCGTCATATTCCGGAACCGCCTGGAAGAAATCGATCAGCCCTGGAATATCCGGGAAGGTCTCGATTCTTGTCTGAACCATTCCTGCAATTTTCTTAAAGTTAAAATCTCCTTTAAGAACTTCTTTCATATACGGAAGTGCTCTCTCATAAAATACTTCCGGATCCATTTTCTTAATGTACTCTCCATTCATCCAGCGAAGCTTGTTGATGTCAAATACAGCCGGAGATTTATTGATGTGATGGTAATCAAATTTCTCAACCAGCTCCTGGAGAGTGAAGATCTCATTATTATCAGCCGGGCTCCAGCCAAGAAGTGCCACATAGTTTACAATTGCTTCTGAAACAAAGCCCTGATCTAAAAGATCCTCATAAGAAGAATGTCCGGAACGCTTGGACAGCTTGGCATGTGTCTCGTCTGTGATCAGCGGACAATGTACATATACCGGAATCTCCCAGCCAAAAGCCTCGTAAATACGGTTATATTTCGGTGAAGAAGAAAGGTATTCATTACCTCTTACTACGTGGGTGATTCCCATCAGGTGGTCATCCACAACATTGGCAAAATTATAAGTAGGATATCCATCGGATTTGATCAGGATCAGATCCTCAAGCTCCTCATTGTTTACTGTGATATCACCAT
>JAQXQS010000174.1 GCA_029101305.1 Clostridia bacterium
AACCTTGAAAACTACTATAAGCGCCGATGAAGGAGTGGCTCTTAGTTATCAGGGGTATCAATGGAAATCAAATGGCGAGACTGAGGAATGGGTTGAAATTTCTGGGGCAACAGGAGCTGAATTTACAACAGGCGCATTAAATAGAAGTGTTCGCTATAAATGTATCGTAGCAGATCCATATGGAAATGGTTTGGATGAGTATTTCAATATAGATGTGAAGAGTCTGCAAGTTGAAGGAAAAACTGAGCAGGATATAAAAGTTGATTTCAATGCTACTGTGGAATTAAAGGTTTCCGCTTCTTCCAAATTGACAGATAAACTGACTTATCAGTGGTTCTGCAGAAATGAGGAAGGTTATGGGGAAGAAATCGAAGCGAACAAAGATAAAACCAGCCTGAAGGTTGAAAATGTAACGAAAAATACAAGATATTATTGCCGTGTCTCTGATGGAAACGAAGAGCAATATGTTTATTTTAATCTCAAGATAGATTCCGGGTTAAAGATTGATTATAGTGCTACCCGGACAGAACTTGATGTAGATTATGGCGGATCAGTTACAATGAAAGTTGTAGCTACGGCGAAACCGGGAGTTGAACTGAAGTATCAGTGGTATGCACTTGATGAAGATTGGGAGGAAGAAATTATTTCAGGTGCTACGCAGAACACTTATACAGTTGATAAAATAGAGGAGAATCAGAGCTATATCTGTAGAGTAACAGACGGTTATGGCAATGGTCACAGTCCTGAGTTTGAAATTCATGTACGCCGTATTTTTGTAGGCGCTACAGGAAGAAGACTAACAATTGATCCAGGTGAGGCATTGGAACTGTCAGTTTCCGCTACATCTGTAACAGGTGAAGCACTTAGTTATCAGTGGTATAAAGCAAATGAAGAAGGATCCTACAAACCGCTGGAAGGTGAAAATGCTGAAAAACTGGCAACGGGTAGTTTGTGGGGCGATGCAAACTATTATTGTCGCATTAAAGACAGCAAAAGTACTGAAGAAGTATGGTTCCATGTGGAAATTGATTCCTGTATTGTATTTAAGGAGACAGAAACTTATAAAGAAGGCAAAGTTGGCAGCAAGGTAGTGCTTGATGCGGAAGCTGTTTCGGAAACCGGAGTAAATCTGACCTATCAGTGGTATGTGGAAACCTGGAAATATGATGAGTTTGAGAATGAGTATTTTGAACTTGAGCCTATTCAAGGTGCTGCTTCTCCAACTTGTGAAGTTGAGGTACAGAATTCTGAAAAAACCTATCGGTGTAAGGTAACCGGTTCCAATGGAGCGACAGCGGAACAGCAGTTCACAGTAAGAAGGTCTTCTAGCCTTTCTGGAGGACAAACGAAGACGATGACTGTGAAATTAGGAGAAAACGTTAATTTAACGACTGACATTACTGGCGCACAAGGCGAAGAACTTACATATCAATGGTTCCGCGTTGTTGATGAAGATGAAAATGAATATGTATCTGTAAATGGCGCAAATACTGCATCTTATAAGGTCGAAAATGTAACAAAAGAGACGAGTTATTATTGTGAAGTATCTAATGGAAAGGACTGGAGGCAACAATATTTTTATATTAATCCAGAGAGTGGTTTCGTTATAGATACAGATGAGATCCAGCCTATTGTCGTAAAAACTGGTACTGAGAATGTTCAGCTGAAAGTATCCGCAAAGTCTAATTACGACTTAAGCTATGAATGGTATTTTAGGAATAATAACGATGAGGATGTATGGACTAGGATTACGGACGCAAATGGAAGTATTTATACAGTGAAACGCGTAGAAAAGCAGTCTGTATCTTATAGGTGCAAAGTATCGGATGGATATAATTCTGCTTATGTATGGTTCGATGTATATGGACAACCGGATATTAGTTTTAGCAGCATTAAAAATGTATGGGTACCAAAAGGCACAGCTGCAACTCTGTCTGCAAATGCAGTAGCAGGGGCAAATTGTAAGAAGATGACTTATAAGTGGTATCAGTTTACACCAAATGGAGATTCAATGTGGACAGAATTGGCAAATGGTGACAAGTCTTCTTATACCACAGACGCTATTAATGAGCTTCGAAGATATTGCTGTGATGTTGCAGATGATTATGGAAGTGTCTCAACAATTGAAATTGTGGTAGGTCCACAGGAATTAAAAGAAAAGACTGCTGCAGAGCCAGAGACAGCTATTACACTTACAGCAGGAAAAAGAACGAGAGTTTCCACTCAATTAGCAGGTATGTACAAATATTATAAATTTGTACCAGATCGTTCCGGTATCTGGCAGTTCCAGGCTATGAGCAGCATGTCAACCTATGCAAGCCTGTATGATGCCCAGATGAATGAACTGACCAGCAGTAATGTAGATGGCTATTATTACAGATCCTTTAATGTGCAGTATAGTCTGGAAAAAGGAAAAACCTACTATCTGAAATGTGGCCGTAATGACTCTTACAGCACAAAGTCCTTCCTGATGGAAGCAAGTTTTGTAAAAGAAGATGTCCACAAACATGTATGGAATGCAGGTACCGTGAAGACCGCAGCTACCTGTGCAAAAGCAGGTACAAAGGTCTACACCTGTACTGGATGCGGACAGACCAAGGAAGAAACAATTCCAGCAACTGGAAAACACAACATGGTAACCAAGATCGATAAAACAGCGACCTGCGGAGCAGCAGGAAGCCAGCATAAGGAATGCAGCGTCTGCGGCAAGAAAGAAGCAGCCACCACAATCCCGGCAACTGGCCACCACACCTTCGGTGACTACGCTGTAACCAAAGCGCCGACTGTTCTGGCAGCAGGAGTAAAGACCAGAACCTGTAAGGTCTGCGGAAAGACCGAGACCGCTTCCGTACCGAAGCTGAACGGAACTATTAAAGTGGTATCTTCTAAGGTTCCACTTCAGGTAAAGAAGAGCGTAGCTCTTAGCAAACTGGTAACCGGACTGACCACAGGTGACTCTATCAACGTAGCAGCCTGCACCAGCAGCAAGCCAGCCATTGCAACTATCGATAAGAGCGGAAAAGTAGTAGGTAAGAAAGCAGGAACTACCGTTGTAACAGTGAAACTTGCCAGCGATGCATTCGCACAGGTAACGGTAGTTGTCCAGAAAAAGGCAGTTGCGACGACAGCTATTACAGTTCCGACCAGTCTGAAGCTTACAGCAGGCAGCAAACAGAAACTGGCTCCGGTGGTAAAACCAGTCACCAGTCTGAATAAAGTAACTTATTCTTCCAGCAACACAAAGGTAGCAACTGTCAGCAAGGATGGTACTGTAACCGCGAAGAAATCCGGTACCGCTACCATCAAAGTAAAATCCGGCAAGAAGACCGTAAGCGTTAAAGTAAAAGTAGCTGCCAAAGCACCAACCGGAATCAGCGGTGTACCAGCTTCCAAGGCCTTAAAGAAAGGCAAATCTTTCACAATCAAGGCGAAACTTACCCCATCCGGAGCAGAAGCTAAGATTTCTTACAGCAGCTCCAATAAGAGTGTAGTAGCGGTAAATTCCAAGGGTAAAGTAACAGCCAAGAAAGCCGGAACCGCAACGATCACGGTGAAGGCTGGAAATGTAACCAGAACCTGTGTGGTGACAGTGAAGAAATAAAGAAAGTGCAAGAAGAATAAAGTTTCAGACACGGCATCATGTTTCATTACGGACTTCTAGCTTGGCGTTATGGAAAAATAGATCCGCCTGAATAATTTATTTGGAATCGTTAAAAAGCAAACAGCTCCGAAAATCCAGATATCATCAAAGAATAGGAAAATGCTAAATTTGATGTTCTGGTTTTCGAGGCTGTTTTTATAAATGTGTTTGTACGAAAAAAGTACATAAAAATTTTCTTGCTAAAATTCGCTGAAGGTAAACGTAAAAAAACTTCCGAATCACTTCGGAAGTTCCTAGCAGCCAGTACGAGAATCGAACTCGTGTTTTCGCCGTGAGAGGGCGACGTCTTAACCCCTTGACCAACTGGCCTTGTAAGCGGTATGCTTAACATATATATTCAATTTGCAGAAAGAAGAGCAGCCAGTACGAGAATCGAACTCGTGTTTTCGCCGTGAGAGGGCGACGTCTTAACCCCTTGACCAACTGGCCATGTAAGCGGTTCGCTTAACATATATTCGGTTGTCGGAAAATAAAGCAGCCAGTACGAGAATCGAACTCGTGTTTTCGCCGTGAGAGGGCGACGTCTTAACCCCTTGACCAACTGGCCTTGTCAACCGACTTGCATAGTATATCCTACTTTTTATGAGAATGCAAGCACTTTTTTTATTTTTTTTGCAAAAAATTGCAAAACTTTGAAAAAATCCAGGAAATATGCGGGTTTGCGAGAATGAAAAAATTTTTAACAAAATTGAAATGGCAAATTTTACTTGCAAAAATACCATAAACTGGGGTATGATATAGAACGAATGTTTGAACATGGGAATTTGAAAAGCGGACAATGAAGTCCGCTTTTCATAACCACAAAAATAGAAACTGCATAGCATGGAAAACATATAGAACGTATAAATGAACAAAGAACTCTATTTGAAAGTAAAGTATTGCAAGAAAACAATGCATAACTCTGTATAAGCAAATTTTAAATGTAGATTACAATATGAATATTAGTGAGTCAATAAGAGTTAATAGCAATATGAATCTCAGAGAGTCAAGAAGAATGAATTGTAATATGGAACTTAAGGAATCAATAAGAGTGCAAGAACAAGAATAGTAAGAAAGGAAATAACACCATGGCAAAGAAAGACACTTACGACGCAGGTAGTATTTCTGTCCTGGAAGGACTGGAAGCTGTCCGGAAGCGTCCTGGAATGTACATCGGAAGTGTATCCAGAAAAGGTCTGAACCACCTTATATATGAAATCGTGGACAATGCAGTAGACGAGCACCTGGCTGGTTACTGTACCAATATTGAAGTAACGTTGGAGAAAGATGGTTCCTGTACTGTTACAGATAATGGACGTGGAATCCCGGTAGACATGCATGCGAAAGGCGTGTCCGCAGAGCGTCTTGTATTTACCACACTTCATGCGGGTGGTAAATTTGACAATTCTGCCTATAAGACAAGCGGTGGACTTCATGGCGTAGGTTCCTCTGTTGTAAATGCCCTGTCCACCTATCTGGATATCAAGATCAGCCGTGACGGATTCGTACACCACGACCATTACGAGCGCGGTGTGCCGACCATAGAGCTGGAAGAAGGCCTTCTTCCAAAGCTTGGCAGAACCAGACAGACTGGAACCAGCGTAAATTTCCTTCCGGATCCGGAAATTTTTGAGAAAACCAGATTTTCCTCTACGGAAGTGAAGAGCCGTCTTCATGAGACCGCTTATCTGAATCCGAACCTGACCATTCATTTCATGGATCTTCGTGGCGATACCCCTGAGGATATCACTTACCATGAGCCGGATGGAATCGTGGGATATATTAAGGATCTGAATCATAATTCCGAAGCCCTCCATGAGCCGGTATACCTGAAAGGGGAGGCGGATGGAATCCAGGTGGAAGTGGCATTCCAGTACACCAATGAGTTCCGTGAGAATGTACTTGGCTTCTGTAATAACATTTATAATGCAGAAGGCGGTACTCACCTTACCGGATTTAAGACTACGTTTACTACCGTAATGAATACTTATGCTCGTGAGATCGGTGTCCTGAAGGAAAAAGATGCCAATTTCACAGGTGCAGATATCCGTAACGGAATGACAGCAGTGGTTTCCATCAAGCATCCGGAACCACGCTTTGAAGGTCAGACCAAGACCAAGCTGGACAATCAGGATGCTGCCCGTGCTACAGGAAAGGTAATGTCCGAGCAGTTGGTACTCTACTTTGACCGTAATCTGGAAACGTTAAAAACCATTTTATCCTGTGCGGAAAAAGCTGCCAAAATCCGTAAGACTGAAGAGCGTGCCAAAACAAACCTTCTCACCAAGCAGAAGTATTCCTTTGATTCCAACGGAAAGCTTGCAAACTGTGAGAAAAAGGATCCTTCACTTTGTGAAATCTTTATCGTAGAGGGAGATTCCGCAGGTGGTTCAGCAAAGACTGCCAGGGATCGTAACTATCAGGCAATCCTTCCAATCCGTGGTAAGATCCTGAATGTAGAGAAAGCCACCATTGATAAAGTTCTGGCAAATGCTGAGATCAAGACTATGATCAATGCATTCGGATGTGGATTTTCCGAAGGGTATGGAAATGACTTTGACATCACAAAACTCCGCTATGACAAGATCGTGATCATGGCCGATGCGGATGTGGATGGAGCCCATATTTCCACACTTCTGCTCACATTATTTTACCGCTTTATGCCGGAACTGATTTATGAGGGACATGTTTACATTGCCATGCCGCCTCTTTATAAGGTTATGCCTAAGAAAGGCGCAGAAGAATATTTGTACGACGATAAAGCACTGGAGAAATACCGCCGCAGCCATAAGCCGGGCAGCTTTACCCTCCAGAGATACAAAGGTCTTGGAGAAATGGATGCTCAGCAGCTGTGGGAGACCACGTTAAATCCGGAAACCAGAAGGATGAAGCGGGTGGAGATCGAGGATGCCCGTATGGCGTCCAGTGTGACAGAAATTCTGATGGGAAGCGACGTACCGCCGAGAAAGGCATTTATTTATGAGCATGCTACAGACGCGGAGCTGGATATTTAAATAAATTAGCGGATATTTAGAGTGTTTGACCGAGGTACCCGGACTTATGAAAAATACATAGCTTTGCCTATGGTATGACAGTCCGGTTTAGAAAGGATAAAAAATATGGAAACAAAACAGGAGAATGTAATTGCCACGGATTATGCGGACGTGATGCAGAAATCCTATATTGATTATGCCATGAGCGTTATCATCTCCAGGGCACTTCCAGATGTACGTGACGGTCTGAAGCCGGTACAGAGAAGAACCCTGTATGATATGTATGAGCTTGGAATCCGTTACGACCGTCCTTACCGTAAGTGTGCCCGTATTGTTGGTGATACCATGGGTAAATATCATCCCCATGGCGACAGCTCCATTTACGAAGCTCTGGTGGTGATGGCACAGGATTTTAAGAAAGGCAAGATTCTGGTAGACGGACACGGTAATTTCGGCTCCATCGAGGGTGATGGTGCCGCTGCCATGCGATATACAGAGGCCAGACTGGAGAAGCTGACCCAGGAGGTTTTTCTGGCAGACCTTGACAAAAATGTAGTAGACTTTATGCCAAACTTTGATGAGACAGAAAAGGAGCCACAGGTGCTTCCTGTGAAAATTCCCAATCTTCTTGTAAATGGTGCAGACGGCATTGCAGTAGGTATGGCTACCAGCATTCCACCCCACAATCTTGGTGAGGTCGTGGACGCGGTAAAAGCCTATATTAAGAACAATGACATCAGTGTGAAAGGCCTTATGCGTTATCTGAAAGGCCCGGATTTCCCTACAGGGGGTCTGGTGGTAAATAAAGATGACCTTCTGAACATTTACGAGACCGGATCTGGCAAGCTTCGTCTCCGGGGCAAGGTGGAAGTAGAGAAACTGAAAGGTGGCCGCCAGCAGCTGGTGATCACGGAAATTCCTTATACCATGATCGGTGCCAACATCGGTAAATTCCTGAATGATGTGGCCTCTCTTGTGGAAACGAAGAAGACCACAGATATCGTGGATATTTCCAACCAGTCTTCTAAAGAGGGAATCCGCATTGTGCTGGAGCTGAAGCGGGATGCAGATGTAGAGAATCTTACCAATATGCTTTATAAGAAGACCAGGCTGGAGGATACCTTCGGAGTGAATATGCTGGCCGTTGCAGACGGACGCCCTGAGACCTTAAGCCTGAAGCAGATCATTGAGCATCATGTGGATTTTGTATTTGAAATAACCACACGTAAATATAAAACACTTCTTGGCAAAGAGCTGGAGAAAAAAGAAATCCAGGAAGGTCTGATAAAAGCCTGTGATGTTATTGACCTGATCATTGAAATCCTCCGGGGAAGCAAAAGCCGCGACCAGGTTAAGAAATGTCTGGTTGAGGGTGTGACAGAGGGGATTAAATTTAAGTCCAAAGCCAGCGAGAAAGCCGCTAAAAATCTGAAATTCACAGAAAATCAGGCAACTGCCATTCTGGAGATGCGCCTGTACCGTCTTATCGGACTGGAGATTGAGGCACTTCAGGCAGAGTATGACCAGACGATGAAAAACATTGCTTCTTATGAAGATATTCTGAATAACTATGATTCCATGTGTGAAGTAATCATCGAGGAATTAGACGGAATCAAGAAAGAATACAGCACAAAGAGAAAAACTGTGATCGAAAATGCAGAAGAAGCAGTATATGAAGAGAAGAAGATGGAAGAAACAGAAGTCTGCTTCCTTATGGACCGGTTCGGTTATATGCGTCTGATCGATAAGAATGCTTATGAGCGTAATAAAGAAGCTGCCCATGCAGAGAATAAATTTATATTTACCTGCATGAATACAGACAAAATCTGTATTTTTACCGATATAGGACGTATGCATTCTGTTAAAGTAGCAGATATTCCGCTGGTACGTTTCCGTGATAAAGGAACACCGGCTGATAATCTGAGCAATTACGACAGCAGCCAGGAGCAGATTCTTTATGTGGCACCAGTGGGACAGGTGAAACTGTCTACCCTTCTGTTTGTTACGAAGACTTCTATGTGTAAACTGGTCGCAGGAGCAGAGTTTGATGTTGCAAAGAGAACCATTGCCTCTACCAAGCTTGGGGAGGATGACCAGCTGATCTTCGTAGGTCCTGCTGATGAGATGGAACAGGTTGTTTTCCAGAGTCAGGGCGGTTATTTCCTCCGGATTCTGAAAACCGATGTTTCCACAATGAAGAAAACCTCTGTGGGAGTAAGAGGAATGAAGCTTGGAGCCGGGGATGTGCTGGAGCATGCTTATCTGATCGAGCCGCGGCAGGAATATACCATCCAGTATCATGACAAGCCATATGCGTTGAATAAAGTAAAGCTTGCGAAACGTGATACGAAAGGAACAAAGCCAAGGGTCTGATCAAATAAAGAACAAGGTTAAAAGAGTGCATAAACTGTGGGCGAAGAACACCAGATTTGGTTAAAAGCCCGTAAAATGGGCATTTTATAAGAAAAAGCACTTGCAATTTAGAGATAAAGGTGTTAGAATGTAAGAAATCAGAACTTGTTGACAAAGGAGTGGGCGTGAGCCCACTCTTTTTGCTGATAAGGATGGATAAGAAAGGCAGGTGGGAAAATGAGCAGAAAAGAAGAGTATGAACAGAAAGCAGAAGCAATGCTGGCTCCGATCGTAGAGGGCTATGGATTTGAACTGGTAGATGTAGAATATGTGAAGGAAGCAGGAACCTGGTACCTTCGTGGCTACATTGATAAACCAGGCGGAATCACAGTAAATGACTGTGAGGCAGTAAGCCGTGCTTTCAGCGATAAGCTGGATGAGGATGATTTCATCGAAGACAGCTACATTATGGAGATCAGCTCTCCAGGACTTGACAGACCGCTGAAGAAGGAAAAGGATTTTGCCAGAAGCATTGGGAAACTGGTAGAGATCAGAACCTACCGGCCAATCGAGAAACAGAAAGAATTTTGTGGTGAATTGACAGCATATGATAATAACAGTGTGACAATAGACGAAGAGGGTACATCCCGTACATTCGACAAGAAGGATATCGCACTGGTACGTCTGGCAATTGATTTTTAACAGGAATGAGCGATTAAACTGGGAAGCAAAAGGAGGAAATAAGAAAAATGAACAAGGAGTTAATGGGTGCTCTGGATGAACTGGAACGCGAGAAAAATATCAGCAAAGAAACTCTGCTGGATGCTATTGAGCAGTCCCTGATCCAGGCATACAAGAACCATTTTGGAAAAGCTGACAATGTACACGTTACCATCAACAGAGAAACTGGTGATTTCAGCGTATATGCAGACCGTAAGGTTGTAGAATTTGTGGAAGATCCTGCAGAGGAGATTTCCCTGGTAGAAGCGCAGAAGCAGAATACCAACGCTGAAATCGGTGATATCGTGAAGGTGCCGGTTCACTCTGATAAATTTGGCCGTATCGCCACACAGAATGCGAAGAACGTCATCCTTCAGAAAATCCGCGAGGAAGAGCGTAAGGTTCTGTTCGACCAGTATCATGGCAATGAGAAAGAGGTTGTTACCGGTATCGTACAGCGTGTTGTAGGCCATAATGTAAGCGTAAATCTTGGAAAAGCAGATGCCATCCTTGGTGAGAATGAGCAGGTGAAAGGGGAGACCTTCCAGCCTACAGAGCGAATCAAAGTATACATTCTTGAAGTTAAGGATACCCCGAAAGGACCACGTATCCTGGTTTCCAGAACACATCCAGGCCTTGTAAAACGTCTTTTTGAATCTGAGGTAGCCGAGGTTAAAGACGGAACCGTTGAGATCAAGAGCATTGCCCGTGAGGCTGGCTCCCGTACCAAGCTTGCTGTATGGAGCAATGATCCTGATGTAGATCCGGTTGGAGCATGTGTAGGTGTAAATGGAGCACGTGTCAGCGCAATCGTAAACGAGCTTCGCGGCGAGAAAATCGATATCATCAACTGGGATGAGAACCCTGCGATCCTTATTGAGAATGCTTTAAGCCCGGCGAAGGTTATCGCAGTTATGGCAGATCCGGATGAGAAGACAGCACTTGTTGTAGTTCCGGATTACCAGCTTTCCCTTGCAATCGGTAAAGAGGGACAGAATGCACGTCTTGCAGCACGTCTGACCGGATTTAAGATCGATATCAAGAGCGAGACCCAGGCAAGAGAGTCCGGTGACTTCTATGATTATGATGAGGATGAGGAATACTACGAGGACGACGAGTATGAGGAATCCTCTGAAGATGCTGCTTCCGAAGAAAATGCTGATTCTGAGGCAGAAGAAGCATCCGAAGGTGATGAGGCAGCTGCCGGTGAAGAGTCTGAAGAGACTGAGGATGCGGTAGAGAATGAAGACGAAGAATAAGATTCCCATGCGCCAGTGTACTGGCTGCAGAGAAATGAAGAATAAAAAAGAAATGATCAGGGTGCTAAAAACCGCAGAGGATGAGATCGTTCTGGATGCTACAGGCAAGAAGAACGGACGCGGGGCTTATATCTGCTTTAACCGTGAGTGCCTGGAAAAGGCAAGGAAGAATCACGGGCTGGAGCGTTCTTTGAAGGCAGCTATCCCGGATGAGGTTTATGAGAGCCTTGAGAAGGAGTTTGATAGGATTGAAGAACAATAAAGCATTATCCCTGATCGGACTGGCAACAAAGGCCGGTAAGACAGTCAGTGGGGAATTTTCCACTGAGAAATCTATTAAGACAGGCAAAGGATATCTGGCTATCGTAGCAGGGGATTCTTCCGAGAATACGAAGAAGAAATTCCGGAATATGTGTGAGTTTTATGAGGTGCCATTGTATGTCCTTTCCGATAAAGAGACATTAGGCCATGCAATGGGCAAAGAATTCCGTGCCAGTCTTGCAGTGCAGGATTATAATTTTGCAGAAGCAATCATGAAGGTACTGCAGGAAGACGGAAAAGAGTGCTAAAAGCATGGATGTTCAAGTTTGGCGAAGGGAGAATGGCATATGATACAGTCACATGACCCTGCCAAAGATAAAGTGAAGTTAAACAGAGAGAATAAGAATAATAAAGTGAAAAAAGTGATAGATACGGGAAAGGAGAAAGGAATAACATTGGAGACTCCTAAGACAGAAGAGCAGAAAGTGTCAGTAAAGAAAGAAGGCGACGGTGCAGAGGCACCGAAGAAGAAAAAGAATATTATCCGCGTATATCATGCGCAGAATGCAAGCGATGGCGGTAAAAGCAGAAAGAAACCCGCAGGAGAGAGAAAACCTCGTCCACAGGGAACACGTCCGGCAGCACAGCCGGCAGCTGCAAAAACAGAAGCTCCTGTAAAAGCAGAAGCACCAAAGACTGAGGCGCCAAAGGCTGAAACAGCTGCGAAAACACAGAGCGCACCGAAAGCACAGGCTCCAAAAACAGAAGCACCAAAAGCGGAGGCTCCTGTAAAGGCAGCACCAGCAGCACCTAAGGCAGAGCCTGCGAAAGCACAGCCGGCGCAGTCTGCACCGAAAGCAGAAGCACCAAAAGCTGACACACCTGCAAGACCAGCTGCACAGCAGAACAGAAATGAAGGCCAGCAGCGCCAGGGTAATTTCCAGAATGGCGACAGAAATAATCAGGGCGGCCGTAATTTCCGCCAAGGTGAAGGCTGCGATAATAATCGTGACAACCGCAATGGAAACGGAAATGGCCCAAGATTCGGCCAGGGAAGACCACAGGGGGGAAATGGCAGCCAGGGTGGATTCCGTGGAAACAGAAATGGTGATGGACAGAACAGACCTGCAAGACAGGGAGATTCCCAGAACAGAGGACCGCGCCAGGGTGATGGTAACGGACGCGGCTTCCGTCAGGGCGAGGGTCGTGACAATAGAAATGGAAACGGAAATGGAAGCAGATTCGGCCAGGGAAGACCACAGGGCGGCCAGGGCCGTTTCGGTGGCAATAAAGACGGCGACAACCGTAATGAAGGCCGTTTCGGAGGACAGAAGTCCCAGGGACAGCGTTCCGGAGGAGCAAGAAGAAGCAGTGGATCAGACGCTATGTTCACACCAGAGCTGACCAAGACCTCCAAGGACAGCAAGCGTGAGCGTGACAGAGAGAATAAGAATAAGAAGAAAGATTTTGACAAGACATCAGGTGGCGGACACAGACCAAACCAGGGCGGCAGAAACCAGATGTCCAGAATCCCGAAAGCTCTTCAGAAACCAGCTCCACAGCAGAAACCAGAAGAGAAGAAGCCGGAGATCAAGGAGATCACAATTCCAGAGAAGCTTACAATCCGCGAGCTTGCTGAGGCTATGAAGATGCAGCCATCTGCAATCGTTAAGAAGCTGTTTATGGAAGGCCAGATGGTAACCGTAAACCACGAGATCGATTTCGAACAGGCAGAAGAGATCGCTCTTGGATTTGATATTATTGCAGAAAAAGAAGAAAAAGTAGATGTAATTGAGGAACTTCTGAAAGAGGAAGAGGAAGACGAGTCCACAATGGTGCCAAGACCACCTGTAGTCTGCGTTATGGGACACGTTGACCATGGTAAAACTTCCCTTCTGGATGCAATCCGTAAGACAAATGTAACAAGAGGCGAGGCTGGCGGAATCACACAGCACATTGGTGCTTACGTGGTAGATATCAATGGCCAGAAGATCACCTTCCTTGATACCCCTGGACATGAGGCGTTTACAGCCATGCGTATGCGTGGAGCGAACTCCACAGATATCGCTGTCCTTGTAGTTGCAGCTGATGATGGTGTAATGCCGCAGACTGTAGAGGCTATCAGCCATGCAAAAGCAGCCGGCGTAGAGATCATTGTTGCCATCAACAAGATCGATAAGCCAAGTGCAAATATCGAGCGTGTAAAACAGGAGCTTTCCGAGTATGAGCTGATCCCGGAAGACTGGGGCGGAACAACTCCGTTCGTACCGGTATCTGCAAAGACAGGCGAGGGTATTGATGACCTTCTTGAGATGATCCTGTTAACAGCAGAAGTTTCCGAGCTGAAGGCAAACCCGAACCGTTCCGCAAGAGGTCTTGTTATTGAGGCACAGCTGGATAAAGGAAATGGACCGGTTGCTACCATCCTTGTACAGAAGGGTACCCTTCATGTGGGAGATTTCATCGCAGCCGGAGCATGCAATGGTAAAGTACGTGCCATGATGGATGATAAGGGACGCCGTGTAAAACAGGCCGGACCATCTACTCCTGTAGAGATCCTTGGTCTTGGCGATGTGCCGAATGCAGGTGAAGTCCTTATGTCCTTCGAGAACGATAAAGAAGCTAAGAATTTTGCAGCAGCATTTGTTTCCGAGAATAAGAACCGTCTTCTTGAGGAAACAAAGGGCAAGCTTTCCCTGGATAATCTGTTTGACCAGATTCAGGCAAGCGATCTGAAAGAGCTTCCGATCATCGTCAAAGCTGATGTACAGGGTTCTGTAGAGGCAGTTAAGCAGAGTCTTGTAAAACTCTCCAATGAGGAAGTTGTGGTAAGAGTGATCCATGGTGGTGTTGGTGCCATCAATGAGTCTGATGTCAGCCTTGCTGCTACATCAAATGCGATTATCATCGGATTTAACGTTCGTCCGGATACCACAGCGAAACAGCTGGCAGAGCAGGAAGGCGTAGATCTTCGTCTGTACAGGGTTATCTACCAGGCAATCGAGGACGTGGAAGCTGCTATGAAGGGTATGCTGGATCCGGTATTCGAGGAGAAGGTTATCGGTCATGCAGAGGTTCGTCAGCTGTTCAAGGCTTCTGGTGTTGGAACCATCGCAGGAAGCTATGTGCTTGACGGTACCTTCCAGAGAGGCTGCAAGGTACGTATTTCCAGAGGTGAGGACCAGATTTATGAAGGCGAGCTGGCTTCCCTTAAGAGATTTAAGGATGATGTCAAAGAGGTTCGTGCAGGCTACGAGTGTGGTCTTGTATTCCAGGATTTCAATGATGTCAAAGAAGAAGACAAAGTAGAAGCATATATTATGGTAGAAGTGCCTCGCTAGAGTATGGCCGGGAAAGAATTCCTGCAAATGTAGTGTGCATTTTGCAGGAAGGATTCCTGAACCAGCTCTGGGTCGCAGACATTGGTTGGGGGCAAAATCAGTTGCTCCCAATTTTCTGTATCTATATAGGAGAGACTCAAAAATGAGAAAAAACAGCATTAAAAATACAAGGATCAATGCAGAAGTCCAGAAGGAACTGAGCAATATCATCCGTGGCGAGATCAAAGACCCGCGCATCCATCCAATGACATCGGTGATGGCTGTAGAGGTTGCTCCGGACCTTAAGACCTGCAAGGCATTTATCAGTGTGCTTGGCAGTGAGGAATCCAAGCAGTCCACCATTAAGGGTCTGAAAAGTGCGGAGGGCTATATCCGCCGCCAGCTTGCCAGGAACCTGAATCTTCGCAACACACCAGAGATTCGTTTTATTCTGGACGAATCCATTGAATACGGTGTGAATATGTCCAAGCTGATCGATGACGTGATCGAACATGATCACTCCAAAGAGGCTGAAAGCGAAGACGTAAACGGTCAGGAAATTGAAGCAACTGACGATGAACAATAGGACAGTTCTTAAGAATAATGAGGTGAAAAGGGAATGGAGAGAATCGAGGAAATTCTGGATGGTGTGAAAACCATGGGAATCGGAGGACATGTACGTCCTGACGGAGATTGTGTAGGTTCCTGTATGGCACTTTATCTGTATATGAAAACATGGTATCCCCAAATTAAAACAGACATATATCTGGAGAATCCGAAACCGGTATTCGGTCATATTGCCTGCATGGACGAAGTGCATTATGAAGCAGGGGAAACAAAAGAATATGATCTTTTTGTAACCTGTGATGTAAGTGCGCCAGACCGTCTGGCTGTAGCTGGTGAGCATTTCAAAAATGCGAAAAAGACAGTGTGCATCGATCATCATATCAGCAATCCGGGATTTGCGGATATCAATCACGTGTGCGGTGAGATCAGCTCTGCCAGTGAAGTTTTGTACAAGCTTCTTGACAAAGAGAAGATCAATCTGGACATAGCAACTGCTATTTATACCGGAATGATCCACGATACAGGTGTGTTCCAGTATTCCTCCACATCCCCGGACACCATGCGTATTGCCGGAGACCTGATGGAAAAAGGAGTTGATTTTTCAAATATCATAGACCAGTCTTTTTATCAGAAGAGTTATATCCAGAACCAGGTTATGGGCCGTGTGCTGGCAGAGAGCATTATGCTTCTTGATGGCAAATGTATTGTAGGCTATATGAAAATGAGAGACATGGATTTCTATGGTGTAAAACCAACTGACCTGGATGGCATCGTAAGCCAGCTCCGTCTGACAAAGGGTGTGGAAGTGGCAATGTTCATCTATGAGCATGAAAGCCAGGTGTTCAAGGTATCCCTGCGTTCCAATGGCGCTGTGGATGTAAGCAAAATCGCTTCCTATTTCGGCGGCGGTGGACATGTAAAAGCAGCAGGGTGTGATCTGGCCGGTTCCATGTATGATGTGATCAACAATATTTCAGAACAGATAGAAAAACAGCTTTTAGGACAGGAACAGTAATGGCAGAATATCAGGGAATTATTGTAATTCATAAAGAAAAAGGGTTCACATCCCATGATGTGGTTGCCAAGCTCCGGGGAATCCTTCACATGAAGAAAATCGGGCATACGGGTACACTTGACCCGGATGCCACAGGGGTCCTTCCTGTAGCACTTGGCAAAGGAACCAAGCTGGTAGATCTTCTTACAGATAAGGAGAAAACCTATGAAGCGGTTCTGCATCTGGGGATTACCACAGACACCCAGGATATGTCAGGAACCATTCTGGAAGAAAAAACAGTGGATATAACAGAGGATGAGGTAAGAGAAGCACTTGCCAGCTTTGTGGGTGAGCAGCTTCAGGTTCCGCCTATGTATTCCGCGCTGAAGGTGAATGGGAAAAAACTCTATGAGCTGGCCAGAGAAGGCAAGACGGTAGAGCGCAAAGCCCGCCCGGTCTGCTTCTATGAGATCGAGCCGCTGGAAATGAAGCTACCTCTGGTGAAAATAAGAGTTACCTGCAGCAAGGGAACCTATATCCGTACTTTATGTCACGATATTGGACAGAAGCTTGGCTGTGGGGGATGCATGGAGGAGCTGCTTCGTTCGAAGGTGGGACGGTATTCCCTTTCGGAAAGCCATACCTTAAGTGAAGTGGAGGCTGCTGTGGCAGATGGGACCATTTCCAGCATGATCTATCCGGTAGAACAGGTTCTTGCCGATTACCCTGCCCTTTATGCAGATTCCTACGGGGACAGGCTTTTACAGAATGGAAATCCGTTGTCTGACAATCTGGTAAGTCCCCAGCACAAAGAGGGCTGGGTGCGGATGTATGCCAGCGACGGAACTTTTACAGGTATTTTTCAATGGGACAAGGGGAAAAAGAAATACTATCCGATAAAAATGTTTTAATAATCGAACAGTAATGGATTTGACAGGAGAAAATATGGAATACCTGAAGATAGATGGTGAGTTTCCAAAGCTTGCCAACTGTGCAGTGACAATGGGAAAATTTGACGGGATCCATCGCGGTCACCAGAAGCTGGTAGAAAAGATCAAGGAGCGTAAGGCACTGGGGGAGCAGGCAGTTCTTTTTGCTATTGATGCTTCCAGCAATATGATCCTTACCAGCCAGGAGCGGGCTTCCCTTCTGGAAAGGCTTGGCGTGGATGCGCTGGTGGAGTGCCAGTTAAATGACAGAATCCGGCATATGAAGGCTGAGAATTTTATAAAAGAAATCCTGATGGGAGATCTTGGGGCATCCTATGTGGTAGTAGGCGAGGACAACCGTTTCGGCTATGAGCGGAAAGGAACGCCCCAGCTTTTAGGGGAATTTGGAGAAAAATATGGCTTTGATGTGGAAATTCTTTCGAAGGAAATGGATGGACGCAGGAAGATCAGCAGTACTTATATCCGGGAAGAATTAAAAAAAGGCAACATGGAAAAAGTTACTTCTCTTATGGGCCGTGACTATTTTGTAGAAGGCCAGGTGGTTCATGGCAGGGGAATGGGACACAAAGTGCTTCTGCCTACCACGAACATTGTGCCGCCGAAGACGAAAATTCTGCCGCCAAACGGGGTATATGTGACCAGCTCTTATTTTGGCGACAAGGTTTACCATGGAATTACCAATATCGGGTATAAGCCGACTGTCGGGGAGAGCTTTGTGGGAGTGGAAACTTACCTTTTTGACTGTGAGGAAGACCTTTACGGGGAAAATTGCAGGGTGGATTTCAAGAAGTTCCTGCGCCCGGAGAAAAAGTTCCCATCACTTGAGGCTTTGAAGAACAGACTGCTGGCTGATGCCGAAGATGGAAAAAAATATTTTGAAGGAAACTGAAAAAACAGTTTACAGAATCTGGCGGGTATGCTATACTAGGCAAGGTGTGAACAGGTTTATCCTGTTTTCCATATAAGAGAACAGCCCATATTCAGAGGTTGGAAACTCCGACCGTCTCTTAATATGCGGCGATTATGTCCCCACAGGATTACCTGCATGGGAGACCATTAAAATTTAAGGAGGAAATCAAGATGATTTCAAAAGAAAAGAAAGCAGCAATCATGAAAGAGTATGCAAGATGTGAGGGAGATACTGGTTCACCAGAGGTACAGGTAGCTGTTCTTACTGCAAGAATCCAGGAGCTTACAGCACATTTACAGAACAACCACAAGGATCATCATTCCAGACGTGGTCTGCTGAAAATGGTAGGTCAGAGACGTGGACTGTTAGCTTACTTAAAGAAAACAGACATCGAAAGATACCGTGTACTGATTGAGAAATTAGGATTAAGAAAATAATTAGTATGCGGAAGGGGGCGGATATCCATCCGCCCCCATTTTAAGATGCAAAAGCCATAACAGAGGCACTATTGTCCAGGCTGCGCTGCAGCTGTGGGCGAGGATTTCCGAGACTTCTGAAAAGGACATTTGAGGACTGGTGTAAAGTGTTTGGAAACTGGATGTAATATTCAAGTGCTTTTTTCAGTCGTTTCGGACTTCTGTTCTGGCGAAACCAAAAGAGTGTTGCAGATCTGGTGTATGCCATCTGGAAAGCAGCCTCCAGAAACAAGATTTCATATTAAAAAGGAGAAAAAACATGTACAAAAGTTATTCCATGGAATTAGCTGGAAGAACACTTACCGTAGATATCGGACGTGTTGCGAAACAGGCAAACGGCGCAGCACTTATGCATTATGGTGACACTACTGTACTTGCTACAGCAACTGCATCCAAAGAGCCAAGAGAGGGAATCGACTTTTTCCCGTTAAGTGTTGAATATGAAGAGAAAATGTACGCCGTAGGCAAGATCCCAGGCGGTTTCAATAAGAGAGAAGGAAAGGCAAGCGAGCATGCGATCCTTACTTCCCGTGTTATCGACAGACCGATGCGTCCTCTGTTCCCGAAGGATTACAGAAATGACGTGACATTGGTAGATATGGTTATGTCAGTTGACCCAGAGTGCAATCCGGAGATCCCGGCTATGCTTGGCTCCTCCATTGCAACCTGTATTTCCGATATTCCTTTTGACGGTCCGTGTGCAACCACACAGGTGGGTC
>JAQXQS010000175.1 GCA_029101305.1 Clostridia bacterium
ACTTCCTGTTTTTCCCGCACCAGACGGGATTCGATACAGTAATTCCTCCAGCAGCTTCTGGTCGGAATCCTATATTTCCTCGGATGTAGACGATACAAAAGCAGAGCGAATTCTTGCTCTATTTGAATTTCTTCTTTCTGATGAAGGACAGGATTTCTGTCATTATGGATTAGAGGGAATTGATTATGAAAAGGATAACGATGGAAATTATTCCTGCCTTCTGGATACAAAAGGAGAAAGCCTTACCACAGCTCTTGCCAGAAAATATCCATCTTCTATTTTGTTTTCCGGTATTGCAACCTGGGGCGGAAGCTGGAAAGACTTTGAAGTCAATGATATGAATACCCTCCGTTATGGAAAATTTGCAACTATTCTTGCTTCTGAATCCGCCAATTACTGCAAGGAGCACACTACGCAGGTCAGCCGCCCTTATGCATTCATGAGCTATCCAAAAGAACCAACAGAGGAATTTAGCACCTCCAATGCATTTAAACAATTCATAAGCTGTATTATCGGAAATGACGATGCCGTAGACATGTGGGAAAATGTGTTAAAGCAAATGCGATCTGACGGACTGGACGAATATATTCAAAGGCAAAATGAAAATTTTGCCAAATCACAAAATTAATTTAAAAATCCCCACCTGAAGCTTTGCTTATACAGCAATAATTTCAGTGGGGATTTCGTATGGAAAAAATTAATTAATTTTCAAAACATAAGCACAATCACAAGGCTTCTTTTCCGGTGCTTTTACATAAAGCCCGTCTTCTTTTCTGTAAAAAGCAAGCTCACCTTCATTTCCCAGCATAGTTACCTTCTTAATCTCACCATCAAGAATACCGCCCTTACGAAGTGTACGGATACGAAACTCTCCATCCTCTGGCCAGCCAAATGCAATAGCATAAAGAGCATCACCATGTGTGGTAAAGCGGAAGTCCTGAGCAGTAAGAGTATCACTATGCACGTCAACAGCATCGCCCTTATCAAGCTGCTCCTGAATTTTTTCCACATCATAATTGGCATCATCTACTGTAGTAGGACCTTCTGCTGCCACCTTAAATGGCCTTGTCTCATAAATTGCTTCACCGTTTAAGGCCAGCCAGTCTCCGATTTCTTCCAGAATACGCACTGCATCCGGATGGAAAGAACCATCCGCATATGGGCCGACATTTAATAGAAGGTTTCCATTCTTGGATACAATATCGCAAAGCTGATGGATGATCCGCTCTGCTGATTTATATTTCGGGTTTTGTACCATACACCAGGTAATATTATCCTCCAGCCGGTCGTCAGACTGCCATGGGAAGTCCTTTGGGGAAGAAAATCTTCCGCACTCAATATCATAAACGCCGATATCCTTAGGATAATCCTCCTGTTTGTATGTAATGATTCCGTCCTTAATTCCTCTGGTATTGTAATAATATTCGGCTACATCATAGCGATAGTCTTCCTGGATAATGCAGGTACGGCTGTCAAAATACACCTCATCTGGCTCATACTTGTCGATAACCTCCAACACCTTATCCCGCCAGATTTTGCAAAATGCTTCGTCAGGATAGCGATAAGGAATATAGCGATTTGTCTCAAGAGGCAGTGCAGGACCGTAATATTTTTCATTTTCCGGAATATACACATCTGCCTCATTATCCGTTGACATAAACCATCCCCACAACCACTGATGGTGAAAGGTTGCCACTGTACGTATTCCCTGCTTGCGAAAGGCCTCTGTGCATTCTCCCACAATATCACGGTGAGGACCATAATTCATACTATTAATTGGATTAACTGCGCTGTCCCACATGGAAAAATTATCTGCATGCTCACTAACCGCACCGGCATATTTTGCACCGGAACGCTTTACAAGAGAAGCCCACTGATCCGGATCAAATTTTTCTCCTTTGAGCATATCATAAAAGTCCTTATAACCAAAGTCATGAAGACTTCCATAGGTTTTCTCATGATACTGGTTCTGCTCCAAGCCTTTGCAGTACATATTTCTGGAATACCACTCGTTTTGATATGCCGGAACGCTATATGGTCCCCAGTGAAAAAATAATCCAAACTTTGCATCTCGAAACCACTTTGGTGCTTCTCTTTTTACATTGTTCCAATTGACCTCTCTCATGTTTTCCAATACTCCATTCTGCCCGCAGGCGTTTTTTGTTGCACTGCCATGGGCAGGCTGAATTTATTATAATTTTATTGACCTCTTATAGAAAGACAGAAGCGGCAAAAAGGTCACTTCGTCCACTGGTGGCTGTTTAACCGGATCTGCCTGCCATGCAAAAGAAAGCTCTGCTTCATCCTCCACTTCTCGGGCCAATTCCAGGTAAAGATGATTTTTGTTCTCTCTGTTTCCGCGAATGTGAAGAATCTCCACCTCACCTTGACTGTCTGTCAAAGTAAAGCCGCTGTCTTTTCCCACTGCTGAGTAAACCAGGAAGCAATTCTTAACATGATCGCAGGTAAGCTTCAGCCAGATTCCGCTTCCCTCCAGCTGGAAGCTCTTTCTTTCCGCTTCGTCTGCTCTTTCAACCTTTACAAGCTCAGGCGGCTGATACTCTTCTTTTCCATTTAACACATGGGCACATTGCTTCGCCAGCTTTTCTCCAAGCGCTACATTAGCCTGTGCTGTATTGTGGATTCCATCGCAAAGGCTTAAATTGGAAGTTGTCAAAACAGAAACTCCCGGTATCTCCTTCGCAGCTCTTGCCTGAGCATCACGCACCATTCCCCAGCACTCGTCATTGATTCCATTGATCTGTCTGTTCAGCTGCATGGTAAAAAACGGAACCTCATATCCCAGTTCTTTTCTGGTTGCTTCCACGTACTCCCTAAAATGCTCCAGATATTTTTCTGCCGGTCCCGGATTGGTATCTGAGCATCCCTGATACCAGAGCACTCCTGCATATCTTCCCCCGGTCTCATGAATCTTGTCCACCATATTTAAGTACAAATCTCCGTCCTCTGGATTCCATCTTTCCATAGGAGAACCGCCAAGAGAGGTCTGAATCAATCCCACAGGCATTCCTGTCATTTTCCCATAAGTCTTTCCAAACGCAAGATAAGGAGATACTCCCGGCACACCCATCTCTTCATTAGCCAGCGATCCGGCAAAAGTGCTTTCATTCATAGGGTGACTTGCAATATCCCACTTGCTTCTATTACGATACAAATGCACATCCATGCTAGGTGGATCAATGCAAAAATCCCTGCTATATCCCGCTGAATTAGATTGACCTGCAATAATAAACAGGTTTCCTACTCCCAGATGGAGCACACAATCTCCACGATAGAGCCATGTAAGATCCGGAACAGTGCTCTTTGTTTCCAGGCTGGTGTCAATCCTGTAAGGTCCCCCGGCCGGAATCTCCAGTGTCACCTCAAATTCCCCCTGAAATTTCTCATTACATGTAAAATGATCTGCATTTGTCCAGGGAATCACCGTCATATTGTCATCCTCACGCATAACTCTCACAACCGGAGTAACCCTTTCAACACCCACTTCAATTGCTGCCGGATGAACCTGAAAGTTTCCCTTTAAAGCTACAGATGCCTTACCATTCTCCTGCTGCAAAATTTCCCAATCTGCAGGAGCCTTCGTCAACGTAATTCCATGCATTTTAATTCAACCTCTCTTTCCAGCTACATAATCTATGTCAAGCGGATATTCCAGATCCGCTTCGCTACTTGCTCATAACTGAATAACTGCTTCGCAGTTTATCAGAAGGAGCTTGCTCTTTCGTCTTGTTTTTCATTATAAAGTCTTTTCAATTTCATTGGTATATTCATTTTTCAGACTATTATGGAAATTTTTCAGATATATGAAACTGCCCTGTATCTCGGATAATTAGTCTGGAACCAGGATTTTATGAATATAGGGCAAGCCCCATGAACACTGCCTCGAGCCTTTATAGGCCAGCTTGTTCATGGGGCTTGCATATAGGAGACGGACTAAACCATCTTAAATACCAATTGTTATCTATTTATAATCACAGAAGCAACTGCTTTCTTCCATCCTGCATACTTCTGCTCACGTTTTTTCACTTCCATGTCCGGCTTATAGGAAACCCGGTTCAATTTTCCGAAGATACTGTCATCCCAGACGCCAAGCTGCAATCCTGCCGCATAAGCCGGTCCGATTGCAGAAAGCTCCTCGGAATCCGGAACCAGTACCCCGGCATCTGCAATGTTGCTCTGGAACTGCATCAGATAATCATTGCGTGTCGGACCGCCATCTACGCGAAGCTCCTTCACCGGAACACCAGCGTCCTCAGACATAGCCTGCACAACATCTGTGATCTGATAAGCGATACACTCAAGTGCTGCTCTTACAAACTCAGCCTTACGTGTCGTACGGCTCATGCCAACTACAGAAGCTCTCGCCTCGCTATCCCAGTAGGGCGCACCAAGACCACTAAATGCCGGAATCAGATACAGGCTGTCCTCCTGAATGGCTTCTTTCGCCAGTTTACCGGTCTCTCCAGGAGAAGAAATGATCTGAAGATCGTCCTTCAGCCAGGTAATAACAGCGCCTGTATAGTTTAGGTTGCCTTCAAGCACATAGTTAACCTTGCCGCCGATTTTCCATGCAAGAGAGGTAACAACCCCATGAGTACTGAGAATCGGCTTCTCCCCAATATTCATCATAATAGAAGAACCTGTTCCATATGTAGATTTGATCATACCAGGCTGCAAACATCCCTGTCCAAAAAGAGAGCCGTGGGAATCTCCAAGTACGCCATGGATCGGGATTTTATGAGGAAGAAGTCCCTCGAAATCCGTTTC
>JAQXQS010000176.1 GCA_029101305.1 Clostridia bacterium
CTTGATATTATTGCAGAAGGCTATCGGGCCCAGGCTGTTTACCACGATATCGGGCATCAGCCTGGAAAGGGATGCATTTCATAGGAGAGAAATTATAAATGTCACAATTTTTACCAGTTACGAAAAAAGATATGGAGGATAGAGGCTGGAATCAGCTGGATTTTGTCTATGTCACAGGAGATGCTTACGTTGACCATTCCTCTTTTGGAAGCGCGATCATCAGCCGTCTTCTTGAGAGCCGTGGTTACAAAGTAGGAATCATTCCACAGCCAGACTGGCGTCACAAAGAGAGCATTGCTGTATTTGGTGAACCACGTCTTGGCTTTCTTGTAAGTGCAGGCAATATGGACTCCATGGTAAATCACTATACGGTAGCCAGGAAGCACCGCCAGAAGGATTCTTATTCTCCTGGCGGTAAAATGGGTTTGCGTCCGGACCGGGCTGTTATCGTATATAGCAATCTGATCCGGCAGACCTATAAGAAAACACCGATTATTCTTGGCGGGATTGAAGCAAGCCTCAGGCGTATGGCCCATTATGATTACTGGGAAAATAAGGTAAAGCACAGTGTGCTGATTGACTCCGGTGCAGACCTGATTTCCTACGGAATGGGAGAGCATTCCATTATTGAGATTGCAGAGGCTTTGGATAGTGGCATTCCTGTTGATGAGATTACATATGTAGCAGGAACTGTTTACAAATGCAAAAACCTGTCCCGTACATTTGAGCCAATCGTTCTCCCATCTTTTGAAGAAGTAAAAGAGGATAAGCTGGCTTATGCCCGAAGCTTTGCCATTCAGTATCAGAATACGGATCCATTTACAGCGGGGACAATGGCGGAGTCCTACGGAAATAAAGGATATGTCATTCAGAACCCGCCAGCCATGCCGTTAACCCAGGAAGAAATGGATGATGTATATGACCTTCCGTATACCGGTAATTATCATCCGATGTATGAGAAAGATGGCGGAATCCCGGCATTGGAAGAGATTAAATTCAGTCTTACCAGTAACCGTGGCTGCTTCGGAAGCTGCAGCTTTTGTGCGCTGACCTTCCATCAGGGAAGGATTCTCCAGACCAGAAGCCATGACTCGATCATAAAAGAAGCCATTCACATGACAAAGGACAAAGATTTTAAAGGCTATATTCATGATGTAGGAGGGCCTACGGCAGATTTCCGCCAGCCATCCTGCCAGAAACAGCTTACAAAAGGTGTCTGTAAAAACCGGCACTGCCTTTTCCCGACACCATGTAAGAATCTTACAGCAGACCATAAGGATTATGTTGCCCTTCTTCGGAAGCTCCGCGATCTTCCAAAGGTTAAGAAAGTATTTGTCCGTTCCGGTGTAAGGTTTGACTATGTGCTTGCGGATCCGGATAAGACATTTCTTAATGAGCTTGCGAAATACCATGTAAGCGGCCAGCTTCGTGTGGCTCCGGAGCACGTATCCGACCAGGTACTGAAGTATATGGGAAAACCGTGTCATGAAGTATACGAGAAATTCCTGAAGGAATTTGATAAAGCGACGAAAAAGGCCGGCCTGCAGCAGTTTGCAGTTCCTTATTTCATGTCCTCCCACCCTGGATGTACTATGAAAGAGGCAGTAAAGCTGGCAGAATATGTACGTGATCTTGGATTTACACCGGAACAGGTACAGGATTTTTATCCTACGCCATCTACTTTATCTACCTGTATGTATTACACCGGGATTCATCCGCTTACAGGCGAGAAGGTTTATGTGCCAAAGAATGCACATGAGAAATCCATTCAGCGTGCCCTGATGCAATATAAAAATCCTGCAAACAGGGAGCTTGTACTGGAAGGACTTAAGATCGCAGGAAGGATGGATCTGGTAGGATATGGGGAAAAATGCCTGATAAGGCCTATCCGGGATAATCATCAGCACAACAATCAGGCAGGCAATCGCACTGTAAAATCTGGCAACAGAAATCAGGAAGCCAGAATTCCAGACTCCAGAAGCCAGCGCAGCTCTGCCCATAAGAAAACCATCCGCAATAACCACACCAGAAAAAAGCAGAAATAGGAGAGTTTTTATTTCATGAAATTAATGCAGACAAACAAAGGAGAGTACGGGTACCTGAAACGGGAACGGAAGCGCAGAATCATCATTGCTGCGATCCTGCTTGGGGTTCCACTTTTTATCTTCGTCAGTATGTGGATTTATCTTGGCACACGGAATTCCATCTGGACTATCATTGCACTGGTAGGTTCGCTTCCTGGCTGTAAGGCAGTCGTAGATGTGATCATGGTCTTTCTGGCGAAGCCTGTGGACCCGGCTTTATATAAAAAGATTCATGCACATCAGGGAGATCTTGTGATGGCATACGAGATGTACATGACCTTTTACGAAAAAAAATGTGCCATAGATGCTATTGCTGTTTGCGGAAATACAGTCGTGGGTTACACCAGTGATTCCAAGGCAGATACCAGTTTTATGGCCGCTGAGGCCCAGAAGCTGATCCGCAAAAACGGCTACAAAGTTGACGTAAAAATTCTCGGGGAGCTTCGTCCATTTCTGGAGCGCCTGGATTCCATGAATGAGCATAAAGAGTCGCTGGAAGAAGGTCTACGGTTTACCCCGGATCCCAGATATCCTGATTTTTCCAGGGATGATATGGTAAAACATGTAATCCTTAATCTGTGTATTTAAGGAATAGGGCAGCCCTTATGAAAGAATATATCATTAACGAAAATGAAGCGGGACAGCGTTTCGATAAATACCTGGGAAAGCTTCTCCGTGAAGCTCCCAAAAGCTTTTTTTACAAAATGCTCCGCAAGAAGAACATAACTTTAAATGGAAGTAAAGCGACCGGAAGCGAAAAACTGACTTCCGGTGATCATGTAAAGCTTTTTCTATCCGATGAGACTTTTGAGAAATTTTCCGGAAAGCAGGAAGCTGCTGCAAGAGCGTACCAGAAACTGGATATTGTATATGAAGATGAAAATGTCCTTCTGATCAATAAACCTGTAGGAATGCTTTCCCAGCCAGCCGATGACAAAGAGCCTTCCCTTGTGGAATACCTTACAGGCTATCTGCTGGAAGAGGGCACTATTACAGAAGAATCCCTGCATACCTTCCGGCCGTCTGTATGTAACCGGCTGGACCGGAATACCAGCGGAATCGTAGCAGCAGGGAAAACCCTTGCAGGCCTCCAGGAATTATCCACGCTTTTCCATGACAGAAGTCTCCACAAGTTTTACCGCTGTCTGGTAAAAGGTGTGATAAAAAACGAAAAATATATCAAAGGATATTTGCATAAAGACGAAAAATGTAATAAAGTAACAGTAAAGGAAACGGAAACACCTGGGGCGCTTCCCATTGAGACCAGATACTGTCCCCTTGGGAATAATGGCAAGGCTACGCTCCTGGAGGTAGAACTGATCACAGGACGGACCCATCAGATCAGGGCTCATCTTGCCGGAACCGGTCATCCACTGATCGGAGATTACAAATATGGTCTT
>JAQXQS010000177.1 GCA_029101305.1 Clostridia bacterium
CTTGGAATCAGGATCTTTTCCGTTCCGTTTAAATGACTGCCAAGTTCTTTTCCAAGGGTATCCCCATCATAAACAGATGGCATAAAATCCGGATAGATTCCTCTTTCCAGAAGTTTCTTTTGGGTACCTTCCCCAATCACTGCGATTCTGGCATTTCCAAGAGAGCGCAGGTCAATCTTCTTTTTCGCCATCTGCCGGAAGAATACCTCCACCCCTGCCGGACTGGTAAAAATAAGCCAGTGATAGCTTCGGATATCAGTAAATGCCTGATAAAGCCTGCTCTGGTCTTCCAGCGGGGTAATGCAAATGGATGGAAGCTCCAACACTTCCGCTCCTTTTTCCCGAAGAAGAGCTGCTGTTCTGGAAATATTCTCTTTCGGTCTTGTAACAAGAATTTTCCAGCCTGCAAGAGGAAGCTTCTCATACCAGGCAAAATCATCTGCCAGAGTACATACTTTTCCAACCACTATAATCGCCGGAGTCTGGATCTTCGCCTGGTCAGACGCAGCTTTTAGTGTGCCAACAGTTGCTACCACTCTCTTCTGTCCGGCAGTAGTTCCTTTTGATAAAACAGCTGCCGGCATATCCGGATCCATACCAGCCTTCATAAGACCATTACAGATATCCTCCATGGCTGTGATTCCCATAAGGAAAACAAGAGTTCCTTTTGTATGTACCAGTGCCTGGAAATCAATGTCATATTCCATTCCCTGACGCTTATGTCCGGTAATAATGTGCACCGAAGAGCAGAAATCCCTGTGTGTTACTGGAATTCCATTGTAAGCAGGCACAGATATAGGAGAAGTCACTCCTGGAACCACCTCATAGGGAACCCCTTCTTTAGTGAGAAGCTCCAGTTCTTCACCGCCTCTTCCGAACAGGAAAGGATCGCCGCCTTTTAAGCGTACTACCCGGTTGCCTTTTTTTGCCTCATCTGCCAGTACCTGATTGATCATCTCCTGGGACATGGTGTGGTGTCCGGCACGTTTTCCAACATTGATCAGTTTCGCAGAAGCCGGGATCCGGGTCAGGATTCCCTGGCCTACCAGGCTGTCATAAACAACCACATCTGCCTGGTCTAAGACCTGGGCACCCTTCATGGTAAAAAGTCCTACATCTCCAGGGCCGGCTCCCACCAGCCAGACTTTTCCCATTTCTTTTTTGTTATCCTCCTGTAAGCTGGACTCTTTGTATTCTACTTTACAGCGCTGCTGCAGCTCCTTTGCCAGAGAAATTCCCAATTCTGCTGCCTGGGAAGGACTTCCTGCTTTGCAGCCTTTCAGATAATGCCCCGTCTCTTCTTCATAATAAAGGCCGGTAAGTTTCAACTGACCGTCTTTTATTTCTCCATAGGCCGCTACCGGAGAAGTGCAGCCTCCATTCAGGTAGCTTACAAAAGCTCTCTCTGCTGTGGCAGCCTGATGCGCCTCAGGATCATCATATCCATTCAGATAATCATAATCCTGCCCTTTGATTCCCTGAACCGCCAGAATCCCCTGGCCTGCTGCCGGAATCATTTCCTCTGTATCAAAATACCTGCTGATCCTCTTTTCAAGTCCCAGACGCTTCAGACCTGCGGCAGCAAGAACCAGTGCGGAATATTCTCCGTTGTCCAGCTTTTCCAGCCTTGTCTGAAGATTTCCACGGATGCTTTTCACCTTCATATCCGGAAAAATCTCTTTTAACTGCAGCTTTCTGCGAAGGCTGGAGCAACCAATAGGCTTAGATGTGTCCAAGGTATCACAGCCTCTTGGAAGAACCAGCACATCCCTTACATCTTCTCTTTTGGAAAAAGCAAGTATCGGCAGCGTCTCTGGAATTTCCATTGGCATATCCTTCAGGCTATGGACGGACAGCTGACTTCTGCCTTCCAGAAGAGCACGGTCCAGTTCCTTTACAAACAGGCCCTTTCCACCGATTTTATCCAGAGTCCGGTCCAGAATTTTATCCCCTGTGGTCTTCATGGTGAGAATTTCCACATCCATTTCCGGATGGTTACAGACAATAAAATTCTTCACCATCTGGCTTTGCAGGACAGCAAGCTTGCTTTCCCGGCTTCCGATCACAACTTTCTTATTCATAACTATCCTCATCTTTTTCCAGTTCTTCCAGAAGTGCCTGCATTTTTTCTCTTACCGCCTTCGCCTTCTTATGGTTGACCCCGCTGGCCGTAATTCCCACCACAATGTCATCTTTCAGGCAGATTCCAGGGAAATAAAAGTCACATAAACTCTTATCACTTGCAACATTTACATAAATCCCCTCTTCTTTGCAGATCCGGTAGATTTCTTCATTTAACTCTCTATTATTGGTAACAGCAAGCACCATATATGCCATGGAAAAATCTGATTTTTTCACAGGGCGGGGCTGGATCTGAATTTTACCCAGCTTGCCCAGTTCCCACAGATCTGCTGTCATTTTCGGTGCAATTACTGTAATATTCCTGGTAAATAATAATAATGCCTTTACTCTTCTTGTGGCAATGGATCCCCCACCCACTACCACAATATTTTTATCAGATAAGTCCACATACAGTGGAAAATAACGTTTATTTTTCATATGTTTTCTCCAGTCCTGCTACACATTCCACAAATGCCTGCTCATTCATGCTGTCCCTTAATCCAAACAGCATTTTGTTTACAACCTTCTCCATTGCAAGATCCACTGCACTTATCAGCTGCTCTTTTTCCTGTTCTTCCATATGAGCATTTTTCAGTGGTTTCCTGATTCTTAAATTAAAATCATTTACCGCTTTTTCTTTGATTTCCTGTATACGCGGAATCAGATCCTTGCCTTCCAGCCATTTAAAAAATTCTTCCATCTGCTCCCGGACGATTTTTCCTGCTGCTTCCAGATTTTCCTGAAGTTCGGCAGGCTTTTCCTCTGTTTTGAAGCTATCCATATCAAACAGAGTAACACCTTCGAATCTTCCTACCTCCGGCTCAATGTCCCTTGGTACAGCCAGGTCAATAAGAACAATGCTTTTTTCCAGTTCCAGATCTTCAAAAAGTTCTTCACGTAATGTGAAATTGGGACTTGCGGTAGCACTTACCACCAGATCGCATTTGGGCAAATACTCCATTCTCTCCCCATAATTGATTCTTTTACATCCAAATGGAATACTTACCATACCGCTCCGGTACTGGCGCACCGTTACCGTCACATCCGCACCGGCTTCCATCAACGTCTGCGCTGCCACTTTTCCCATCTCACCGTTTCCAATCACCATACAGACTTTACCATTCACAGAATATCCCTGTTTCTCCAGCATTTGTATGGCCTGATGGATCACAGAAGGATTCCCGTGGGAAAATGGGACTTCTGTTTTTATTTTTTTGCCTGCCGTCACAGCCATCCGAAAAAGCACTTCAAGGGCTCCATCTGTGGTGAAATGCTCTCTGGCAATGCCAAGGGCATCTTTTACCTGGGTCAGGATCTGGTCTTCGCCCAGAATCTGGGATTTCAGTCCCGAGGCAAGATAAAATAAATGCTCTGCGGCATCATGCCCTTCCCGTTTTATAAAATATTTCTCATATTCCCTGTTATGTATCTTTTTTATATTACAAAGCTCTTCATACAAAGAAATCTCTGCTTCTTCCTCCACACTTGCCCAGACCTCCAGGCGGTTGCATGTGGAAAGGATAATGCAGCCGTTTATTCCAGGCTGTTCTTTTATTTTCTCCATTGCCTCCCCTGCATTCTTTTTGGTAAATGCAAATAAGGCCCTTATATCTATGGGAGCCATACTATGGTCGATTCCAATCATGGAAATACTCATCTTATGTAAATCTCCTTAATACTTTCTTACTACAGCGTTTTATATTTCTATCATTTTTCCGCCAACGCTAATTTTACTAACTCATCTGGATATTGTCAATAAAACCACAAAACAAAAACTTCCAGGCAGATTTTAATGTCACGAAGTAAACAACAGCTTTTGCTTTCCCGTTTATCTGTCCGGAAGTTTTTCTTCTTTTCGTATCTTTTCGTATCTTTTCGTATCTTTTTATTCCCTATGTGTACCTCTTACTACCTGAATGCCCCTGTCTTCTATCATTTTACAGATTTTAGTCATCCTGGGGCACTCTTTTTTTTCATCTGTCAGACGGCACACTCCGACATGCATAATGTCAATATTCTCACTGACCAGCCTGTCCATTTTTTCTAAAATCCCCTTATCCTCATCTGGTTCTGTGGGATTCATGCTTTTGCATCCATTGCATGTCATCATAGCTGCCAAGGCGGTATCCTTGGAATAATCCTTAAAAAAGGCATCCCGGTTCATAAATGCTTTCAGGCACCCCACCCTGGCACAGACATCATTGGAATGAAGGCAGGTCAGAATTCCAATCTTTGTCATTGTCTTTTCATCCTTTTCGGCTTAAAGCATCCTCTCAAAACAATCTTCTTTAGGTGCTTCTCGGACCGGTTATTTATAAAAATAAAATATGCATCTTTCCCTGGCTGTCATAAACAACTTCGGATTCCACTTTATAAATCCTCCGGATCAGTTCCGGGGTCAATACTTCTTTAGGTGTACCCTGTCCCTCCAGCACACCATCTTTCATAACATAAATTCTATCACAATAAGCAGCTGCAATATTCAGATCATGAATTGCAGAGATCACAGTAACATCCAGATTCTTCACCAGTTTCATTAACATGATCTGATGGGTGATGTCAAGATGATTGGTCGGTTCATCCAGGATCAGCGCAGGTGTCTGCTGGGCAAGAGCTCTCGCCAGGATAACACGCTGCTGCTCTCCACCTGACAAAGTAGAAAAGCTGCGGTCTGCGAACTTCTCCATCTGCACTGTTTTCAGTGCTTCCTCAACGATCCTGTAGTCATTTGCATTATCTCTTTCCAGCGTTTTTTTATGAGGGGCACGCCCCATCAGAACCACTTCTCTTACACTGAAATCAAAATTATAGTAATTATGCTGGGCCACTACTGCCATTTTTTTCGCAGAGCTTTTGGCATTCATAGAGTAAAGCTCCTCACCATCCAGATACACTGCCCCGGAATTTGCCTTTAACACCCGGTAAATACATTTCAGCAAAGTGGATTTTCCGCTTCCGTTGGGTCCAATGATTCCTACCAGCTCTTTATCCCTGGTTTCAATTGAGATTCCTTTTAGGATTTCCTTTGCCTGAAAACTGACGCGGATATCTTCTGTGGTTATTTTCATCCCTTTTTCCCTCCGAATCCATAAGATCTGCGGACCAGCAAATAGATAAAGCAAGGAGCACCTATGATGGATACCAGTACTCCGATGGGCATTTCTGAATTTTTCAGGATGACACGGCATGCTACATCACACCAGATCAGAAAGGAACCTCCAAGAAGTGCGCTAAGTGGAATCAGATGGCTGTGATCCGTTCCAAAAAGGATTCTCACCACATGTGGAATCACCAGTCCCACAAAACCGATCACACCGGCACAGTATACAGCAAATCCTACCATCACAGAAGACAGGACCAGATATGCAGTCCGAAATCTGTGCAGATCAGTTCCCAAGGTAATGGAGACTTCATCTCCAAGCAGCATCAGGTTCAGGTTTCTGTATTGCGTCCAGAAAAGCACTACACATATTAAGGTAACAGGAAGCATAACAGTTACTCTTGACCAGTTTGCACCTGCAAGGCTTCCCATTGTCCACTTCATAACTTCTGTAGCACCATTTTTATCATTTGTTATGTAGAGTACAAAGTTGGAAAAAGCAGAACATACCGCACTGATAGCCATTCCGGCAAGGATCAGCTTGGCAGATGTAGCTTTTCCACCCATATTGGCAATTGCTATAACAGCAAAGGAGGTGAGCATAGCTCCTATAAACGCACAGATTCCTACGGAATTTCCCCCAAGGAAACTACCAATTCCCAGCATGATCGCCAGAGTGGCTCCCAAAGAAGCACCGGAAGAAATACCAAGCACATAAGGATCTGCCAACGGATTCTGCACAATTGCCTGCATGACCACACCGCACACGGAAAGTGCCATTCCTACTGCAAGTGCCAGGAGAACTCTCGGAAGACGAATCAGCCATACAACATCATGAATGGCCCCCTCAGAATAGGAGGCCATACTTTTGATGTGGAATATTTTGTACAGGATCACACTGTATACATCCTTCAATGAAAGATCTGCATTTCCAAATGTAACAGCTGCCAGTATGGAAAAAATCAGAAATGCTATAAGTCCAATAAGGGCTGTGGCATATATCGAAGAACGAAAAATTTTATCTTTTTTC
>JAQXQS010000178.1 GCA_029101305.1 Clostridia bacterium
TGATAAGTGGAGATTTTTCCCTGGGCATAGTTCAGACGTGAATCTGGAACCGGTGCAAGGAAAAGCTCTCCATTTTTATCAAATTGAAAGCCGCAGAGATATTCATACATCCACCCTGCGACGCAGCCATTTGCATAATGATTAAGGCTGTTCATATCGGTGGAAGTGATCTGTCCGTTCTTGCTAACAGAATCCCATCTTTCCCAGACACTGGTTGCGCCCAGCTTCACCTCATGCAGCCAGCCGGGATAATCTTCATTTAGGAAAATATCGTACGCTTCTTTTACCATGCCACATTTACACAGGGCGGGCAGTAGGAAACGGGTGCCGATAAAACCAGTACTTAAGTGTATATTGTAATTTTCTAAAGTCTGACGAAAATCCAGGCAAAGCTGTTCCTTGTGCTCGGGGAGATACAATCCGAAATATAAGATCAGTGCATAGGCAGTCTGGGTTTGCGGGCTCTTTAGAATTCCAGTGGGAGAGAGAAATTCATGAATAAAAGCTTGTTTGATTTGATCTGCCTGCAACCTATAATGTTTTTCCTGTGAGGAAAAATCAAGTGCATGTGCTGAGCGCTCACATAAAATAGTGGAATAGTAATAATATACACTGGCGACGAGACCGGTATCCGTAAGGCCTGCCGGTGAATCATCAGCAGGATTATCAAGCGCCAGCCAGTCTGCCAGCTGCCGGTCGTTATCCCAGAGAAAGCTTTTTCCCCCAAGTTGTGTACGATGAGTCACATATGAATTCCAGTCTGTCATAGCTGGAAAATGTGTGGCAAGCATATGGCGGTTGTGGGTTCTTAAATAAATTTCCCACGGCAGGACAACAATGGAATCTCCCCACGCGCAGAAACCGATTTTTCCCATTGGAAGAGTATTGCTGGTGGGATGGTTGGGCTTTGGAAGCGGCGCATATAAGGGAACTAATCCGTGCAAAGCTTTTTGCTCCAGAGAAAGATTTTTCAGATAGTGGTTTAAAAAAGCAGCAGAGTCCATGTGAAAACAGGCGGTTCGTGCAAAAACACAGATATCACCAGTCCATCCCAGCCGCTCATCACGTTGAGGACAATCTGTTGGAATGGAAAGAAAATTACACTCCTGGGATCGTCTGGTGTTTTCAAACAGAGTATTTACATCTTCTCGGGCAGTTTTGATTTTGCCAGTGACAGGTATAGCTGACATCAGACGAAATGCAGTGAAATAACGTGAATTAGCTGGAAGGGAACCTGTCACTTTTACGTAGCGGAAACCATAGTAAGTGAAGTGCGGACGTATCCACTGACCATTACTAAAACCTTTATAGGAAAACTGTGCTTTTGCCGTCCGCAGATTATCACGATAAAATTCATTGTTCTGCAGAATTTCGCCATATTGCAGCTGGAATTCTCCATATCCTTCCAGATAACATTCCACCCAGCCGGTAATCATTTCTCCAAAATCAAGAATAAGTGCTCCGGAAGGAGTGTAAAACATATTTTTTACTGAGTACTGCTGAGTCTTGAGAATTGGAAGACTGGTACGTGGAGCAAGATTCTTGGGCGAGATTAAGGTGTCGGAAAACGAAACATTATCGTTGGAGTCGATGGAAGATGGGATTGTCTTGTATAAAGGCAATGTTTCCAACGTGGCGATACCGTGGTTCTTTGTACAATCGATATTTTCTCCGTCATAAATGTTATTTTGAAAGACAGAACTTCCAGATACCTGCCAGGAATCGTCGGTATATATTTCATGGGATGTTCCGTCTGTAAATTTTAGCGAAAGGATGGCTGTTAATAGTTTCTTATCTCCATATAAATTTTCATAACCGCCGCCAAAAACGAAACGTCCCATATACCAGCCGTTTCCTAGAAGAAATCCAAGAGTGTGTTCACCAATGGAAAGCTGTTCTGTAAGATCGTAAGTCTGGTATTCGTTTCTGAAATCATAGGAATGGTAACCGGGAGAAAGATATTCTTCTCCGATTTTTTCGCCATTTAGGCTGGCTTCATAAAAACCAAGCCCATATGCATACAAGCGGGCGCTGGAAACTGGTTTGCTTACAGTGAAAGTACGGAAAATAAATGGCATGGAATTGTCAGAAGTACTGGCGGTAAGCCATTTGGCTGGCCAGTCACCTTTTCTCCTTGCAGTTTCAAACCAAGTGGGTTCACTGAAAATAGTTTGTCCATCGGAAAGTGAAATTTCTACCTGCCAGTAATATCTTGTACATGCTTCTGGTACAAAATCAGGCTCATAAAATGGCTGATGCCAGGAGCAAAGAGGTTGACTGTCAAATACAAGATTGGAAGGGAAAAAGTTGTTTTTGAAGATCCGAATACGGGTATACATATCTGTTTTCTGGGCAAAATCAGTGCATTCCCAGGAAAAGTGAAGGTAGGAAAAATCCCAGCCAAGAGGCTGGGAAAAATGGTTTG
>JAQXQS010000179.1 GCA_029101305.1 Clostridia bacterium
TTGATCAGGATCAGATCCTCAAGCTCCTCATTGTTTACTGTGATATCACCATAAATAACATCATGGAACGTAGTGGTTCCCTCTGTAGGCATGTTAAAACGGATTACATGAGGCTCTCCAGCATCCAGACGGCGCTGTACCTCTTCCTTGGAAAGCTTCAGGCAGCGTTTGTCATAAATGGAAATCTCCTTGCCTGCAACTACGCGCTTCATGCTCTCCAGCTCTTCCTTCTGGCAGAAGCAGTAATATGCGTCACCCTGCTCGACAAGCTGCTGGGCATATTTCAGATAAATTCCCTGCGCCTGACGCTCACTCTGCACGTAAGGACCGAAGCCTCCATCTTTATCCGGACCTTCATCATGAATAAGACCGGTCTTCTCCATGGTACGGTAAATAATATCAACAGCGCCTTCTACATAACGCTCCTGGTCTGTATCCTCGATACGGAGAATAAAATCTCCACCTTCATGCTTGGTAATAAGATATGCGTATAACGCAGTACGTAAATTTCCAACATGCATCCGGCCTGTAGGGCTTGGTGCAAATCTGGTTCTGATCTTAGCCATATTCTTCTTAATTCTCCCTGTTTATTTGTTTATTAATTCTTATCTTCCACTGTCATCCATTCTCTGGATCCGTTCATGATCACTCTGTGTCCAGCAGTCTGAATGACAACTGTCTTTTCACATTATATACCTGTTCCATTCAAAATGTCCATAGGGGAAACAGCGAAAAATGCTGCCAGTGAGCAGTAACGAAAAAATCTCCCCGAAGTCCAGCCTCAGGGAGATCATCATCTGTAAGAACAATTATGCATCGATTCCTTTATCTCTCAGATAATCGATAACATCACCAACTGTATTCAGCTCTGTAAGCTCCTCTGCCGGGATCTCGATGTTATACTCATCCCCCAGAGCCATAACAAGCTCGAAGAGGTCAAGGGAATCTGCTCCCAGGTCATCCTTGAAGGAAGTGTCTGCTGTAATTGTCTCTGCGTCACAGCTAAGCTGCTCTGCGATCATTTCACTCATCTTTTCTAACATTGCTCATTCTCCTTTAAATAAATATCTCGGAAACCGGCTTCTTATCTGCCGTATGTCATATACTGCGGAAAGTATATAATCTGCTGACGCATTTGTCAAGAGAATTATATGATAAATTCCGGCTCCTGGAATTTAATCTGTCTTGCCACGCTAAGTGCCAGTCCCATCTCTGCCATCAAAAACAAAATGGATGTACCACCATAGCTGATAAATGGCAGGGTAACACCTGTATTCGGCATAATATTCAGCACAACGGCTACATTCATGATAACCTGCAGGGCAATATGTACGAACACACCGCTTACCAGCAGCGATCCAAACATATCCGGCGCGTTCTGTGCAATAAAAAACAGTCGGTACAAAAGATATGCAAACAAGGCCAGCACCATGATCGCACCAAAAATTCCAAGCTCCTCACAGATAATAGAAAAGATCATATCGTTCTGTGCCTCAGGCACACTTCCAAGCTTCTGGATACTGTTTCCAAGCCCTCTTCCAAAGAATCCGCCTGAACCAATGGCATACAGCGCCTGAAGGGTCTGATAGCCATCTCCACTTGCATAATCCTCCGGATGAAGCCATACCTGGATACGACGCAGACGGAAATTGGAGCTCTGGTCCATGTTGGAAAGACTATACACCATGATCACGGCAAGCACGATCACTACAGCCGCTATTATAATAAATGGCTTGGTTTTTGGATGTGCGATAAACACAAGTCCGACTGTAATTCCAAATATGATCAGTGCTGTGCTTAAGTTATCTGTAAACACATAGGCAAACAAAGCCTGGATACCTCCTGCTCCCAAAAGGACCATGGTGGCTTTCAGTGTCTTTACTCTTTTTCCCATCTTGACGATCAAATACGATAATGTAATGATCACCGCAATCTTGGCAATCTCTGCCGGCTGAAACTGGACACCGATCTTCAGCCATCTTCTGGCGCCATGGGAGGTAACTCCAAGAGGCGATTTAACAAGCACCATAAGAAGTGCTGCCACCCCATAGATCAGAAATGGGAGCTTCGCCAGAATATGATAATCAAAATAAGATTCTACAATGGCAAGGATCAGGCAGCCTATGCTATACAAAGCCTGTTTCTTGAAATAAAACATGTCATCTCCCTCATTGATCTGTGCCATATAAGAGCTTGTGCTATAAAGCATGATCAGTCCAAAGCACATGATGAGAATGATAACCGCAACTAAGTTGAAATCGTAATAATCAGACTTTAGCCGGTCTAATATGCTTTTCTTTTTATTAGCTGTTCTTACATTTCTTTTTCCAGATTGGAGATTTGCCGATCTGTTATTCGAATTATCCAATTAATCACCTGTTTCTGAATCTGTTTCTACATTTTTTGCTTCTCAATTGTTCTCATTATAGCAGACTCCTTTTTATGGCGCAAGAAAAATACTCCCCGTAAACAGGAACAAAAAAGAAGGGGCAGGATCTGCACCTATTCCCCTTCTTTTTCTTTTATGCTGCACCGACAACCGCCCTATCCCTTCTGGTTATCAGCTGGCTTATTTCCCGTATTCAATGAATGCGCTTTATTCTTTCACAGATCAGTCTTCGCTTCCATCGTCAAAACCTTCGGTTTCAATAATAAACTTCACATTGCCACTCATGGAATCATCTTTTCCAGTGAAGGATGTATAAGCTGCATCATCAGACTGGATTGCCTCCAGACGATCCAGAACGCTCTGGAAATCATCCTCCATGGTATCTTTCAGTTTCTTGATACCTTCATCATAGAATTCCTTCTCGCCGTCTTTCAGGTCTTTTGCACCGTCTTTCAGCTTCTTAGCGCCATCCTGCAGATCCTTTGCTCCATCGTCAAGATCCTTAGCTCCGTCCTTCAATGTGCTGGTTCCGTCTTTCAGTGTTTTAGCACCGTCATTCAGGTCCTTTGCTCCATCTTTCAGAGTCTTGGTTCCGCTTGCCAGGGATTCTGTACCGGATTTCAATTCACGTGTTCCGTTATTGACACTATTAGCACCGCTTCTTAACTGGGATGCTCCGCTTCTAAGATCAGATGCACCACTCTTTAACTGGGCGATACCAGATTTCACCTGTCCGCTTGCTGCTACCAGTGTACCTGCTCCGCTTACCAGGCTTCTTGTGCCTGCTGTCAGCTGTGCTGCTCCATCATTTAAGGAATCACTGTTGGAAGTCAGCTGGGAAGCTCCACTTCTAAGGGCTACACTGTTTGCTGCGATCGTACCTACACCTGTTACCAGCTGGCCAGTTGCCTTACTGATTGAACTGATACCACTGTCAAGGCTGGATTTCGCTTTCTGAAGAGTGCTTGCACCACTAAGAAGTGCGTTTGCATTTGCATTATCTTTACCCTGAAGTGCTGTGATACCATCTGTAAGAGTACTCTCGTTGGCAAGGAGCTGATCTGCACCTGCTGTCAGCTGCTTAGCAGCACCTGTCTTCTGCAGCTTGTTATAGCCAGCCTGAAGTGCAATGTTACCTTCTGTAATTGCTTTAGAACCTTCTACAAGTTTATTCACATCAGCGGTCATGCTGGAAAGATCTCCAAGTCCTGCAACCAGACTGCTTACAGCCGTCAGGCTTTCACGAACCTGTGCACCACCTTCTTTAAGACTGGATGCACCTGTTGCCAGCTGTTCTTCACCTGCTGATTTAAGCTGTGCCAGTCCGCTGTTTACACTTGCTGCGCCAGTGCTTAATTCTGCTGCACCTGCATTCACGCTCTGTGCTCCAGCTTCTACAGCAGAAGCACCAGAGATTAATTTATCTATTTCACCAGCTAAAGTATTTACGCTCTCTTCACTTGCACCAGAAATACTTCCGGCTGCTCCCTCAAGGTCAGATGCGATTGTTTCCAGAACCGCCTGCACATCCGCTCCGTTTGTTTCAGCCTGAACGCTTACCTGGGACTGGGCTGCAATATTTCCAAGCTCTCCCTGGGCAGCAGATGCACTGCCAAGTCCAGAACTCAGTTCATCAATTGCAGCACTGATTGCTGCCGCTGTACCCTCATCAAGATCTTCGTTTCCAAGTGCTCCCTGTAAGGTAGCAATCGCATTGCTCATAGAACTCTGTGCTGCACTGATTTCCCCTGCTGCACCATCTGTGGATACTCCTGCTGACTGTGCAGAAACACTTGTCTGGATCTGTGCTGCCGCCTCACGTATACTTGCAGCAGAATTATTCATTGTGGTAGAAGCACTGCTGCTGATCTGGTTGATGGAATAACTGGTACCCTCTTTCAGTTTGCCAAGGCCTTCTTTTACCTGGGTTGCACCAGAAACCAGAGTTCCTGTTCCATCTGCCAGGTTCTTTGCACCTTCTGCAACACTTGCTGCTCCAGCTGCTGCTTCTCCAACCTTGCCAACATATGCAGTCACACCATCTGCCAGTGAATCAGCCCCATCCACATAGGTAGTCAGATTCTCCACCATCTTATCCGGCTGTGCTTTCTCAACATTTGCAGCAATATCAGCCAGCTTCGTTGCTGCTGTACTGATTCCGGTGGCAGCCTGCTGGATTCCAGGAGCCAACTGTCCGACACCTTCTACCAGGGCACTTGTTCCTTCTACGTAGGACTTGGTTCCCTCTGCAAGTGAATGCGTACCTGTCACATACTGACTCACACCATCTGTAAGCTTGGTAGCACCATTTACATAAGCAGTTACACCAGAAGCCAGCTGATTTCCACCTGCCACATACTGGTTTACACCATCTGTAAGGGACTTCATTCCTTTATTATATTCTTTCATATTACTGTTTACAGTATCTACACCTTTGGTATAGCTGTTTACACCAGAAGCCAGTGTATCAACACCGGAAGTATACTGTGATATACCGCTCTGCAGTGTTTTCGCTCCGCTGTTCAACTGGGAAGCTCCGCTCTTGGCACTTGCAACACCTGCATCAAATTCATTATAGCTGGAAGCCAGTGTGCTTGCTCCACCATAAAGAGTTCTTGTTCCATCATAAAGTGTTTTCGTTCCTGCATATAAGGAAGAAGTTCCGTCATAAAGCTGGCCCGCTCCTGTATTTAAAGTCTTTGCTCCATCATCCAGCTCTTTGGTTCCATCATACAATGTACCGGTTCCATCTGACAGCTCTTTTGCTCCGTCATCCAGTTCCTTAGCGCCATCATAAAGCTGACTTGTTCCATCCTTCAGATCTTTGGTTCCATCGTAAAGCTCCTTGGTTCCATCAAACAGGTCTTTAGAACCGTCTACCAGCTTCACAGCTGCATCATCAAGTTCATCAAGGGAATCCTGGAGATCATCCAGGTTATCAGAGTTCTCAAGGTCCAAGCTGCTGAGAAGGTCTGTTACTGCCATAGTGAATGTATTTCCCATAGAACAGTCTGTAACATCAGCTTCCATTGTAAAGCCTTCCGGAATATCGATTTTGTCTGAAAGGTCATCGCTTAAATCCAGGCTGTCCTTTAATCCAGGAATGGCAACTCCTACAACCATTTCTTTATCACCGTCTGAAATTACTTTTCCATTATCAATGGTAACATTGGAAAAATTATCAGAAGAAAGGATCATTCCCGTAACCATAACAAATGGAGAATAAACTTCTACGTCCTTTTTATCAACTTTTACTGTCTTTTTGGATTTATTTGTATAAGATACTTCCATACGGAGATGACCGCTTTTTCCAGCCAGTTCATCCGGTGTGATTTCCTGGTCATCCAGATAATATTTAATCTTCATATCTACAGGAAGTTCTTTATTAGAAGTTCCCTGATAATAGATATCGCTGCTGTCTGTGCTCCAGGTAACATTCGTTCCATCCTGGGTGAAGGTCTCATCACCTTTTACATTTTTGATTCCTTCCAGATCAGATACATCGGATACGTCACCCTCTGCTGCCCCGGAATTCTTCAGCCAGTCAGATACTGTGATATCTTTTACCTCGCCTTCTGCGGTGGCATTTACATATACTGTCTCTTCCTTGGATACTGCATTATCTGCTTCCTGTGCTGCAGCAATTACCGGTGTAGTTCCAAGGACAGCCGCCATTCCGGCAGCCATAGTAACATTCATGATCTTTTTATTTCTATTCATGCTATACAACTCCTTAATTAAAATCTGATGTCTTGGGACTCTCTGGCTGTCCTACAGCCTTTTCCTTTTATCCCGGCATCAGTTAGTCATCTCTTAGCCTATGAAAGTTATACAACAAAACTGACCAGTAGTCAATATCTGTTTTTTATCCAAATCTTTTCCTGTTTTGATATTGACTTTTGGTCATTTTTGTTTAAAATAAAAATCAAACTACCGTATAACCGTACAAATTAAGGAGGAACAGGCATGGGAAAACTGGAGTTAAATAAGAAAAGAAAGAAAAGTGCTCTATATAACACTGCCTTTGATCTCTTTACCACCAAAGGACTGGCCAAAACAACCATTTCAGATATTGTAGAAAATGCAGGCGTCGCCAAGGGTACATTTTACCTGTATTTTAAAGATAAATATGATATCCGTAATAAACTGATTTCCCATAAAGCAGGAGAATTATTTTCAGAAGCTCATGATGCATTGGAAGCTGCCGGCATCACCGGATTCACTGCTCAGCTTCATTTCCTTGTAGATAATATACTGGACCGGCTTGAGACGCAGAGCAGCCTCCTTGGATTTATTTCCAAGAACCTTTCCTGGGGCGTTTTTAAAGATGCTTTTCAGGAACAGGCAGATGATGACGATTTCCAGTTTTATCAGGAATATCTGGATCTTCTGGGAAAAGCAGATGTCCAGTATGATTCCCCGGAGCTTCTTCTTTTTACCATTATCGAACTGGTAAGCTCCACAAGCTACAGCTGTATTCTCCATTCCCAGCCAGTCTGTCTTGCTGAATACAGACCGTATCTGCATAAGACCATCGACTGTATTCTCCAGGCATTTGTCCATAATCCCAGCGAGGGAACGGCTTCCTTCCCAAGCCCTATGGATGTTGTTTCAGATAATCATTTTGATGATTGAGAACATCCTGTTTATACAATCTTTTACAAGAAAGAATCCTGCTTTGCAGGATTCTCCGCCTGCGGCGGGTCGCTATAAGCGACATCTACCTTTCCGCCGCAGTGCGATCCTGCCCGGCAGGGCTTTTAATGCTATAGGGAATTCCAATGGAATTTCCTATAGCATTAAAAATTCCACCAGACATTTAGCAGCTGCATTCTGCATCATCTTACCTGTCTGATGGAATCTTTTTTATGTTTCGCAGATTTTGCCTTACAGTTTTTCAAACACATTCCAGTTTCACCTTAAAAGATATGGTTCTGGGTGTTTCCATGCCTTCAAATAAAATAGCATACGCATTTTTCTCAACATCCACCTCTGCAATCGTCCCAATTCCGAAGATTTTATGTAAAATCTTCTGCCCAACCGGATAATGTGTAGGCTGCTCATCCGCCATAAGATAACGGCTGCTCAGCTCTATATATTCCCTGGCCTCTTTTATCAGGCTCTCTTCCGGCTTATCTGCATATGTAAGTAGCTCCTGGTCAATATCCAGAATAAATCTGGAAGGATATCTGGGAGAACCATCCAGATTGCGCCCCTTCGCCTCAGACAGGTACAGCCGTTTCTTTGCTCTTGTCATTGCAACAAAAGCCAGCCTGCGTTCCTCTTCCATTCCTTCCTTTGTCCTGGTCTTCCTGGATGGGAAAATCCCCTCATTCAGCCCACATATAAACACATAGGGAAATTCAAGTCCCTTCGAGGTATGTACCGTCATCAGCTTCACTTTATCCTGTTCTGTCTGCACATCGCTATTAGAAAAAAGTGCCACATGCGCCAGATAATGCTCCAGCGTTGCTTCCTCCCCACAGCCAGTCTCATATTCGTACACAGACTGCTTTAGCTCTGCAAGATTGTCCAGTCTCTCCTGATTTCCCTCTGTACGAAGCATTCTCTCATATCCCGACAGATCCAGCAGGGAGGAAAGTACTTCTGATACTGGCCTTTCCTGGTAATCAGAGGCAAAGCGTTCTATCAGCTGGACAAATTCTCCCGCTTTTGTTCCTTTAAAAATATCCCGTTCCAGATTCCGGCAGAGTGCCTCATACAGGCTGCAGCCATTCTGGGAGGCATATTCCTGAAGAAATTTCATCCGCCGCTCTCCTAAGTTCCGCTTGGGAACATTTGCGATTCTTACAAAAGACAGATCATCCTTGTATGCAACCATCCGCAGATAACAAAGAGCATCCTTAATCTCCATTCGCCCGAAAAACTGTACGCCACTGTATATGGTATAAGGAATCTCTTCTTTCAGAAATACCTGTTCAATACTTCTGGTCAGATAATGAGCACGATACAGGATCGTAATATCTTTGTATGAAACACCGCTTTCCTTCAGTTTCCTGATCTCCTGCGAGATCCAGAGTGCTTCCTTCTCCTGATTCTGGGCATGGCAGCAAAGCACAGATTCCCCGGCAGGCAAAGTTGGAAAAAGCTTCTTTTCCATGCGGAGATGGTTCTTACTAATCAGGGAATTGGCCACATCCAGGATCTGTGGCGTAGAACGGTAATTTTCCATCATCATAACCGTCTGTACAGCCGGAAAATTTCTGTGAAAATCAAGCAGATATTTCACATTCGCCCCTCTCCAGGTATAAATGGTCTGGTCCGGGTCTCCTACAATAAACAGATTCTTATGGTAGCCACATAAAACGCACATCAGCCGGTATTGTAAGTCATCGATATCCTGGAATTCATCTATCATAATATATTCCAGACGTTTTTGCCATTTTTGTTTGATTTCTTCATTATTTTCAAATATATATAGTGTAAATTTGATAAGATCGTTATAGTCAAGGCCAAAGCACTTCTTCTCCTGGTACAGGTAACCGTAAAAAATAATATCACCGGTCTCAGTTGCTTTCCTGTATTTCTCATAGATCTGGTCAATGGACATGGTGATCATATCCTGATAGTATTCCGGGTCCTTATAAAGTTTACGGATCTCGATCATATCCCTTGCCTTGGAAAAAGTCATATTGCGCAGAGTCAGTCCTCTTTCCTCATATATGATCTTAAGCATAGAATCTATATCAGAATTGTCCAGCACCAGAAAACTCTTAGGATATTGCACTGCATAGCTCTCTTCCTGGAGAACCGATACGCAGAATCCATGAAATGTATTAATATAACCTGTGTCATTGTCACCAGTCAGATTGTGGATACGCTGGCGCATTTCATTGGCTGATTTATTCGTAAATGTAACACACAGAATATTCCCGGGTAAGATCCCGATCTCATTTACCAGAAATGCAAATCTGTAGGAAAGTGCACGTGTCTTGCCAGAGCCTGCCCCGGCAATTACACGGATATAGCCTTCCGTAGCTGTCACCGCTTCCCTCTGTGCTTCATTTAACCGATCCAGAATTTCCATTTACCATCCTCCATGCCTTTCTTTTGGGCTTCGTTCCCGAAAGCTTCCTGCACACCCTGTCTTTAGAGCCTGTTTGAAAAATCATCCCTGTAATCTCATATCATTTAGTATAGCATCCTGCTTCTTTATGTGCAACCATATGTTCGTATTTAATCTTTTGTGTTACAAAAAACTCCTCAAAATGATAATGCTTACCATTTTAAGGAGTTTCTGATACATATTATTTATTAAATACTTAGAATTTTCTCCAGGTATCCCTTTTAAATAAGAGAAGCAATGGGAATACCTCAAGTCTTCCTGCCAGCATATCAAAAATCATCACAATTTTTGATAAATAAGAATAGGTGTTAAAATTTCCGGTAGGCCCAACCGCACCAAGACCAGGTCCGATATTGTTCAGAGTCGCTGCGATCGCAGTAAAGTTAGAAACCATATCCAGGTTATCCAAACTGATAACCAACAGTGAGCTGACAAAAATCAGAATATATACGAACAGAAACATATTCGTAGCTCTCACCACTTCATGGGGAATGGCCTTTTCATCCATCTTGATCTTCTTAACTGCATTAGGATGCAGATAAAGCTGCAGCTCTTTGCGAGCAGATTTGCAAAGGATCAAAAGACGGGATACCTTGATACCACCACCGGTACTTCCTGCACAAGCCCCGACAAACATCAGGATCACCAGGATCGTCTTGGAAAAAACAGGCCAGACATTAAAATCTGTAGTTGCATATCCTGTGGTCGTGATAATCGATCCAACCTGGAACGCAGCCTGCTGGAAAGCTCTTCCAAAGCTGGTAAACATTCCTCTTGTATTGATGGCAATAGCAACGATTGCCAGTCCAATAATCCCAAGATAATAACGTACTTCTTCATTCTTAGCTGCCTGCATTACTTTCTTGGTAAGAAGAAGATAATACGCATTAAAATTGATTCCAAAGAGAATCATAAAAACCGTGATCACTACCTGATTATAGGTACTATATCCTGCAATACTGTCATTCTTGATGCCAAATCCACCGGTACCAGCAGTACCGAAGCTGAGGCATAGCGTATCAAACAACGGCATCCTTCCAATAAGGAGGAAGATCATCTCCACAATCGTGAGTATAATGTAAATCGTATACAAAATCTTAGCTGTAGACTGTACCTTTGGCACCAGCTTGCTGACAGATGGACCAGGGCTCTCTGCTTTCATCAGATTCATGTGATAACCACCAGTTAATGGAAGCAGGCAGAGAATAAATACCAGAACTCCCATACCGCCGATCCAGTGGGTAAAGCTTCTCCAGATCAGCATACAATGGGAAAGAGCCTCTACATCATTCAGAATGCTGGCTCCTGTAGTGGTAAAACCGGAGACTGTCTCAAAGATTGCGTCTACCGGGTGGGGAATACTTCCTGATATAATAAACGGAAGCGCTCCTGTAATACTTAATACCAGCCAGCTAAGAGCAACCGTAACAGCACCCTCTCTGGCATGAAATACTTTATTCTTCCTTTTCTTTCTGGTAAGGGGAATCCCGATTGCCAGGCAGATCACCATTGTGAGCAGAAAAGCCAGACCATTTTTTTCCCGGTAAATAATTGCAGTAATTCCCGGCAGAATCATGAATACCGCTTCAAAATTGAATATCCAGCCAAGAATATAAGATATCATGGAATAATTCATGTCCGGACTCCTTTACCTCTCTAAAATGTCTTGAATGTCCCGAAGACCTTTATTTGTCGTTACGATCACCACGCTGTCGCCAATTTCCAGTGTATCATGGCCACGGGGGATGCGGACACTTCCATCCCGGTAAAGACATCCGACCAGAAGGTTCTTCTTCAGATTCAACTCGGACAAAGTCCGCCCTACGATTGGGGAATTATCACTGATTTTGAATTCCAACGCTTCTGCCTTACCATCCAGAATATGATACAAGGTTTCCACGTTGCTTCCGATTGAATTCTGAGTAGCCCTTACATACTGCAGAATATAATCTGCTGTGATGTATTTCGGATAGATAACACTTCCAATGTCAAGACTGTCAATAATATCGTCATAGGCAAGCCTGTTTACTTTGGCAACAAGCTTGGCATTTGAGATTGTCTTGGCAAAAAGTGACAGGAATACATTCTCTTCATCCATATTGGTCAGGGTTACAAAGGATTCTGCACTTTCCAGGCCTTCTTCCAGAAGCAGCGAGCGGTCTGTACCGTCTCCATTGATAATCGTTGCATCAGCAAGCTCTTCACTTAAAAATTCACAACGGTTCTTATCTTTCTCGATAACCTTTACCTTAATCTTCATCGCAAGCAATGCCTTGGCAAGATAATAGGAAATGGTACCGCCGCCTACGATAACGGTATTCTTTACCTGATGGGTCTTCAAGCCGATCTTCTTAAAAAATGCAGCTGCATTCTGAGGTGTGGCAAGAATAGAGACCACATCTCCGTTACGGATCATATTCGTACCACCTGGGATCGTCGTGTAATCCTTTCCCTCAATCGCGCAGAAAAGGACATCACAACGGAAGTGCTCCGTGATCTGCTGGATTGTCTTCCCATCCAGGTCAAATTCCGGCATCACCTTAAACTTCAAAAGCTCCACCTTGCCACGGGCAAATGTGTCAATTTTAATCGCAGAAGGGAACCGTAAAAGCCTGGAAATCTCCTGGGCTGCTGCCAGCTCCGGATTGATGATCATGGTAACTCCCAGACGCTCCTTGATAAATCCGATCTCCTTACTGTAAATCGGGTTACGTACACGTGCGATGGTATGGCAATGTCCTGTCTTCTGCGCGATCAGACAGCACAAAAGATTCATCTCATCAGACACCGTAACCGCAATAAGAATATCTGCTGTCTCAATGCCTGCTTCCATAAGGGTATTGATACTTGCACCATTTCCAACCACACCCATGGCATCTACTTCATCTGTTATTTCATTAATCGTATCTGCATTGATATCGATCAGGGTTATGTCTGTGTCCTCTTCCTGTAACTGCTCTGCAAGGGTACGTCCAACTTTTCCGCACCCGACAATTATTATTTGCATAACTCCTCCAAATGTATAAATAATGTAACTGTTCAGGCAGTTACTAAATAATAAGAAAACATCAACAGGCAGAAATGAAATCATTTCTGCCCTGATGCTCTATAAACAGCGCTATTATATCACTCTTGTATGTTTTTGGAAATAGTCATTTTCTTACAGTAAATACTGTTTGAGCAGATTGTTTTTTTGCAAATATATTCGAACAGATGTTTACTTTTTAAGATTCTTATAGTAAAATACGTACATAAACAAAATTCTAGCTGGCTCTGAACCGTTACGCCTAATTATCGTTCCCATTTTTTCTAAAATAATAATAGGAAATTTCTCCAGAAATGGAAGGAGGCCGGTGCTTTCGCACCGGCGCGTATGAAAAAGAAAAATATTAAATTAAGAAAGACTTGGTGCTTTCTACAGTTAATAATATACTAAGCAAATGTGATAAAAATGTGAAATACTTTTGAAAAAAAAGTGAAATGATTTTCTTTCTTTTTGTATAAAAGAATCAACTTTTAAGGATATTAAAGGAACTCTGCTAAATGAACGGACATAAATTTGAATACAAATGTGCGCGTATGCTACGTCGAAAGGGATTCCACCACGTAGAGGTCACTAAGAAAAGTGGTGACCAGGGCGTTGATATTATTGCATATAAAAGATTTTCCAAATATGCGATCCAGTGCAAATACTATTCCTACCCCGTGGGCAATAAAGCCGTACAGGAGGTATATGCCGGGGGTAAATATTACGACTGTGACCATTATATCGTTATGACCAATGGCACCTTTACCAAAGCCGCCATAAGTGCTGCCAATAAATTAGATGTAAAATTATGGGACAACTGTTCTCTCCTGAAAAGCACCAGCCTGATCTTTGAACTCATGCGCGCAATAAATATTCTAGGCATCCTGCTTGGCTTCTATCTTTTACGGAATGACCTCTCCTTTTTATTGGGCAATATTGGACAGTATTACAAGGAACTTTTTCTTATTGTGGCAGGTATTTTCGGCTGGCTTGGTTTTGGGAGCTGGCCTGTCAGTACTCTTTCTTGCGCGTTATACTTCTTTCTTGCGCTTACCTTACAGGGAAACCAGGTTCCAGCTTTTTGTGTAAATGGAATCAATCTTGTTTTTCTGTTTCCGGCGCTGATTCATTTTATACATGTATACCTGCTAAAACCCAAAGCCTGATAGTCTGCTAAGAAAGACATCCCCTCCAGAAGATAAACGGTTAGAAAACATATCTTTCAAAACAATATCAACAGAAATTATTTGAGAAACACTTCTAGCCGTTCCTACATAAAATAAAGAGAAAGTAAGAATTAAATCTGAAGGGATTTCTTTATGGAAAACTATCCTATGAATCGTTCAGGGTGCCGCCCTTATAATAGAACCTGCGGAATGATGAATTCCACTCCGGCACGCCGCACTAATCCTACAGGCAGCAAGATTAGTGAAAATCCAGGCTGTAATTTCCGCAATGACCAACCATCCTGCACACCCGCTCCCTGCCCAAATAATACACCAGCTCTGGCAAACCATTTTCCAAATGATAATTCTATGTACGCACATCTGAAACATCTTACACCAGCAATGGCATATGTACCTTTCCAGTTTTTCACCTCTGCATATGAGCTTGATTATGCTTTATCTGTCGGGACTGTTTTCCCACAGCTTTGTAAACCGTTCTGTGGAAAGAGAGGTGTATGCAAATGAGTCAGAAAAAAAGTTCCGAACGTTCCTGTCTTCTTCGTCAGATCAATGAAGTAAGTTTTGCCGTTAACGATATGCTTCTCTATCTGGATACACACCCAGATGATGAGAAAGCTTTGAAATTTTTCAAAGAAGTTTCCTCCAGACGTAATCAGCTGATGACCGAATATGCAGAAAAATATGGACCTCTCACCATTGATGACGCAGTCAAAAACAATGAAACCTCATGGAAGTGGTCGCAACAGCCATTCCCCTGGGAAGGAAAAGGAGTGTGATCGTTTATGTGGAATTATGAGAAAAGATTACAGTATCCTGTTAACATTACTACCCCGAATGCTAAGCTGGCGCAGTTCATTTCCAGTCAGTATGGTGGCCCCGATGGTGAAATTGGCGCTTCCCTGCGTTATCTTTCCCAACGGTTTACTATGCCGGACCGCACTTCTATGGCTGTATTAAATGATATAGGCACAGAAGAACTGGCACACCTGGAGATGGTCTCCACCATCGTTCACCAGCTCACCCGTGACCTTTCCATGGAGGAAATTGAGAATTCCGGTCTTGGCCCCTACTATATTGACCATACAATTGGAGTATGGCCACAATCTGCTGGCGGCGTCCCCTTCAGCTCCACCATCTTCCAGAGCAATGGGGATCCCATCACAGACCTTTTCGAAGACCTTGCAGCAGAGCAGAAAGCCCGCTGCACATACGACAATATTTTACGGGTAGTTCGAAATACCCCGGAAGTGGCAGATCCCATCCGTTTCCTGCGTGCAAGGGAAATCGTCCACTTCCAGCGTTTCGGTGAAGCCCTGCGCTCCATTCAGGAAAAACTGGATGCCAATAACTTCTATGCTTTTAACCCAAGCTTTGACAATCCATGCAAAGCAAGCTGTGGACCTGAAGCCAGATGAAATAATATTGCAATTTATACCATCAGGCGGGAATATGCCGGAACGCATAAAAAGCGTTCTGGCATATCCCCGCCTGGATTTCCCTACACTCCCTCATAATCAAACGCTGGTATAAAGCTTTCCTTCGCAGTCTCTCCCTCTTGGAAATATCCGTTCTCAATTCCAAGCTCCACTGCCGCATCCAATACTTTTTCATATTCCCGTCTGGTCACTTTCCGGTTCAGCTCCGGATATTTTTCCTGCTGCCATACAGGCGTATACTGATTCATCACACTGATAAAGACCTTATTTCCATAAGTTCTGTGAAGATAGTCCAGTACTGCAATGGAATTCCGGGTATGTCCCGGAAGGATAAGATGCCGTATGATCGTGCCTTTCTGAATGTATCCATCCTCCCCAAATTCACAGGAACCAGTCTGGCGTACCATTTCTGCAATTGCCGCCTTTGCCACCAGAGGATAATCCTCTGCATGGGAAAAATCCGCCGCCAGCTTTCCGTCCGCATACTTCATGTCAGGCAGATAAACATCCACATATCCCTCCAGCATACGTAGTGTCCCAACCTGTTCGTATCCACTGGAATTATAGACAACCGGAAGCCTGAATCCTTTTCCCTTCGCCATCTCCAGTGCCTGAACGATCTGTGGGACATAATGTGCTCCTGTAACCAGATTCAGATTTGCAGCTCCTTTTTCCTGTAATTCCAGAAAAATTTCTGACAATCGTTCCACTGTAATTTCTTTTCCACAATCTCCTATGGCAATATCGCGATTCTGGCAAAAACAGCACCGAAGCCCACATCCGGAAAAAAACACTGCCCCGGAGCCTTTTTTCCCTGAAATACAGGGTTCCTCCCACATATGCAGAGCGGCACGGGCAACTCTTACAGTGCTGTCCATGCCACAATATCCAGGTCTGCCTTCCAGACGGTTCACTTTACATTGCCGGGGACACAAAGTACAGTTTCCAAGTAATTCCTCAAACATAAACTCACGAATTCTCCTCTCTGATCTTCTCTGTCAGTTCCTGTCCCCCTTGTTCATACCATTCCTTTACAAAAGTATCAAAATAATCCAGCGGCTGCTCTCCCATGATCATCTGGATAAACGCATTTTTTTCCAGAGTAGCCAGCATATTCGGGACTTCACCATCTAACGCCATCAGATACTGTCGGCGAACCGCCTTATAATGTCCATCCACAAGAACACCTACAGCCGAAATCCTGGACTTATATGCAGCCCAGTCCTCTGCAGTTACATTTTCCCCATTCACATATTTCATACAGGCATCATAGTAAGACTTCTCCAAAGCACTTAAATTGCTCACATTTTGCGTCCCGACCATGACTCTGCGGATATCCTTTGTCACATTGTAAATTGCCTCATTATAATCCACATTGATCACCAGCGGGCGGGCAGTGGGATCCACATTCAGGGCAAAATAACTGTTTATCTCATCTGTATTTTCCACATCCTCAAACCGGCTGTAGTCAAACAATACACTGATAATTTTCATCACGATTTCCGGATGTTCATATCCTTTTCGTACCACTACATACTTATTATCCATAAAAGAAGCATAAACATTGTCCTTTTCCTGATAATCGGCTGTGAGATAATAAGGTTCCCAGTCTGCCTCTGGGTCATTTTCGATTTCATCCATAAGCGGATTATTCGGCGCCCACCAAAGACCAAAAAATGCACCACACTTTCCCTCTACCACAAGATCCCGGAGATTATTCTGGGCACGGAGTGCAAAATTCTGATCCAGGATTCCCCTCTCATAAAGTTCACGAAGATAGGCAACTGCAGATCTGGTTTCTTCTGTCAGGGAACCATATACAATCTCTCCATTTTCATCCTTGATCCACCGTCTTGGATATGCATAAAATTTCTCAAAAACAGGCTCTACAGAATAGTTCTGGCTGGTATTGGATACAAAGTTCGTATCACAGACCAGTCCAACCGGTTCCTCTCCTTCTTCAGCGCCCATCCGGTTTTCCTGGAAGCACTGGATAATGTCCATAGCCTCTTCCAGAGTATCTGGTTCTTCCAACCCCAGTTGTTCCATCCAGTCCTTCCTCATCCACAAAAGACAAGGTCCATGGTCGATTACTGCCTCCGGCAGTGCCATAAGCTTACCGTCAAAAGTTCCTGCACCAAGAAGCTGGGGACCGTAGCTGTTGTACATGGCCTTGATCCTGGGCGAGGTACAATTGGCATAAACCTTTGTCAGATCCTCCACCAGATCATTTTCCACAAGAGTATTTAAAGTTTCACGGTCGGAAACCACCAGCACATCCGGCAAAGTGTGGTCATTTACCAGCACATTCACATAAGCATTGTACCGGTCTTCCCGCTCCATATAAGTATTTTTATTCTGGATATTCAGAATTTCCTTCAGATACCTGGTGTAAGCATTGTCTTCGTAGGTATTGCCCTCTGGCAGGTTGGAATTGTTCGCCCCGCTGATCTGCCCAAGGGTATACGTCACAAGCTCCGGATATTTTCCATAAGGGGTTGTCGCTGCCTTTTTTTCTTCCCATTCTATATTGTCATCATCGCTCTCATCAGCAGCCGGAATATTATTCTGCTCCCCATCCCGGACACTATCCTGCGCACTGTTTTGCGTTTCACTTCTAATTCCTTCCGTCTCATTTTTACCGGCATCTTTGCATCCAGCAAGAGAGGCAGCCATGGAAAAAGCCATTCCCAGCACAAAGATTCTCCATCTGTTATTCACTTTTTCCACCACCCTCTCTATTCTTTCCATCCGCTGTCTCTGAGTCCTGCAAATACTTCTTTGCGGAAAATTCTCCTGCTGCGATAGTCTTCTCATCTGCTTTTTCCCTGGGAATACGCATTTCCACTCTTGTCCCCTGGGTTATTTTACTAAGCACGCGGATTCCATATTTCTCTCCATACAGAAGCTGCATTCTGTCGTTTACATTCTTAAGTCCATATCCGGAAGCCTGATAGGTTACCAGCTTATCCGCTTCCTCCTGTTCCATTCCAGGTCCATTGTCCTCTACTGCCAGAAGAACATCCTCCCCATCCTTTACAAAGAACAGCTTCAGGATCTTTTCTCCTTCTTCTTTCATATCAAGGCCATGCTCCAGCGCATTCTCCACAACCGGCTGCAAAAGCAGCTTCGGCACAATATCTCCCTTTACCTCTGGATCAATATCCCAGATAACCTGGAAATCATTATCATGCATAACCAGCTGGATATCCAGATATGCCTTAATATTCTGAATGCAGTTATCTACCGTAACCATATCCTGTCCCTTGCTTAAAGCAGTACGATAAAACATAGAAAGAGACAAGGTTACCCTGCTGATTTCCTTCTGATTGCTGCGAATAGCCATCCAGTTAATAACAGACAGGGAATTATACAGGAAATGAGGATTGATCTGGGCAGTCAAGGCCTTCAGTTCAAACTCCTTAAGTGCGATCTTATTTTCATACACCTCATGAATCAGACGATTGATCTCATCCATCATGCTGCGGAAGCTGCGCACAAGAAGACCGATCTCATCACCAGAGTCACTGTCCACCGTAACCTCGCGGCTTCCCTGATTCACACGGTTCATGTTGGCCGTAAGCTCCTCGATTTTTTTTGTAAAAATTCTGGAAAAAGAAAGCCCCAGTATCAAAATAATCGCTACACAGGCCACGATCAGCGGAATCTCACTGACCAGGATTCCCGACACAGAACTGTCCACCGCAGACTGTTGTTTATATAAATAAAAACTCCAGCCACAGGTTGTATTTTCTCGTTTCACATATGCATAATCCTTCTGACCGTTTTCCAGCATATTTCTGGAAACCATACGTTCTTCGTCAGATACTGCACCTTCAGAAACATATCCCTCGATTTCTTTCTGAAAAATCACATTTCCATCCTTATCCAGGATCATACCTCCTGATTCCGTGGAAATAATGTTCTCAAAGGGCTGGAAGATTTTATTATAATCCAGGGTAACACAAAGAACTGCAGTCTGTGCTTTTCCCTCGTAAATTCTTCTTACCGCTGCAATTTCCGGCTTTTTGCTGTCTACAACCCACTGAACGAAAACATCATCCGCCAGCTTATCATACCACCATTCCTTATCCACCTCAGACAATGGAACAAGTGTATATTCATGACGCACCTTGATACTGTTTGCAAACAGCTGGATCTGCGTAATCGCATCGTGATAGGATTTTGGCACAGACAAAAGAGGATCTGCCACCTCTGTATATTTCTTATAGGCATAGTAATTGTCCATATTTTTTTCGGAAATCAGATCCTCTATATCCGGGGAATAGGTCAGATAATTTAACAGACTGGAAAAGACCTCTATCTGGCTGTCAATTCCCTCTCCCGTCTGTTCCAGGATGGACGACATATCCTCCATTTCCTTTTCCCTAAGCAGGCTGCTCATGCGGTCATGGCTGTACCACACAAGCAGTATCATGGGCACAAGGCTTGCTGTCACAAGAAGAAGGGTCAGCTTGTGACGATATTTCATATTCTTAAATTTATTCTTTATGGCTGCCGGTATTCTCATCTTCTTCACCGGTTCCTTTCCGGTAGGATTCCGGACTGCTTCCATAATACTCCCGGAAGCTTCTGCAGAAATAAGAAACGTTAGGGATTCCTACCTGTTCACTGACCTGTGCAACCTTCATGCTGGAATTGCAAAGAAGCTCTTTCGCCTTCTCCATTCGTACCACACGGATAAAACGGTTCAGGTTCATGCCGGTCTCTTTTTTGAAAATAAAGCTGAGATAGCCGGAAGACAGATACACCTTTTCTGCCAGGGTCTCCAGGCTTAAATCTTCCGCATAATGCTGATAAATATAATTCTTTACAGAAGCTACCTCATCCCTGGAACCACTCATGGAACGCTCCAGAAATGCTTCGTACTCCTTTATATTCTCCTGGGTGATTGCCAGGATCTGCTTCAGATCCGTACAGCTGTACAGCCTTTCCACTTCATGATCCAGCTTACGCTCCTCAGAGAACTGATTTTCCTGAAAAAGCTCCTGAATCACATTGGAAAAAACAAATTTCACGTACATAGCAGAAAATCTGGTGTCATTCTCATATTTCTTTACCAGGCACTCAAAATGCTTCTTCAGCTGATCCACATCCTTACGGGAAATATCCTCTGAAATCTTCTCCATCAGGCGGGAATCCTGGGTTTCTGCATTCACCAGCTGATTTTCATCCGTCTCATTGGTAAATACATGTACATCCGGATGATAAAATTTCTCTTCCATCGTCTGCTCCAGCTGGGACATAATCTGGGGAAGTGCCTCATGTCCTTCAAAGCGGCTGCTCACAGCCAGATGAAAGCTGCCAGAATAGTTCTGCTTCAGAAGGTCATACAAGAGCTTGGCAACCAGCTGATAATCGCAGTATACGTCTGAAAAAAATAATACAGACTGTCTGGTATTCAGATTCAGATAGAAGAATTTGCGGTGTAATCCCTGCATAAGCTGCTCATCAATATCATCCGGAGCCACATCAAAAAACGCCTTGTCCGCTTCAATGAGAATCGCACAATGCCACTGCTCCCAGCTTGATCTTTCCAGGATTTCTCCTGCTTTTTTCAATATTTCTTCATTGCCGGAATACAGATATGTCTGAAGAAAATACTGCAACAGAAAATTCTGCTCACGCTCTGCTTTTTGCTTCTGGGACTGGACATTTAATATTTCCGCTTTTATTTTCCCGATGGTTTCATGAAACGTATCCGGATCCACCGGCTTGAGCACGTAGTCTTTTACTCCGTAACGCATAGCCTCCTGCGCAAAAGAAAAATCACTGTATCCGCTAAAGATCACGATTGGAAGATCAGGATTCTCCTCTCTTGCCTTCCCAGCCAATTCCAGGCCATCCATATGGGGCATTTTTATATCCGTCAAAAGAAAATCGATTTTTTGGGTGCGCAGAATGGTCAAGGCCTGCTTTCCATTAGAGGCTTCATAAATCTCATATTCTCCCTCTTCCATAGATAAAAGGAATTTGATTCCCTCACGTTCAATTTTTTCGTCATCTGTAATCAAAACTTTGTACATATCTGTGTACTCCGATCTTCATTATTTTATAACTGTTCTATAAATCATCAGGCTCTGAACAGTTAACTTTTTTGATATAAAGATAAAGATAGCCCTCTGCATTTTTGCAAAGAACTATCTTTATTTTAACATCCAGGTGTCATATTGAAAAGGGAATTTTTTCCAGATTATCAGCCTTTTACCGCACCGGCAACAACACCCTCAATAATGTATTTCTGGCAGACCAGATAAACAATAACAATCGGAATGATATCGATCATAATACATGCCATCATCGGTCCCATCTGTACATGTCCATAGCTTCCACGGAAATACTGAATCGCCATGGGAATAGTTTTGTAATTTTTGATATCCAGAACCAGTGTTGGAAGAAGGTAATCATTCCATACCCACATCAGCTCCAGAATAGCGGTAGAAATAATCGTTGGCTTCAGGATCGGGATCAGGATTTTGAAATAAACCTGCAAAGGACTGCAGCCATCAATCATTGCAGCCTCCTCAATTTCAAGAGGACTTCCTTTTACAAAACCGGTAAACATGAATACTGCAAGTCCAGCACCAAAACCAAGATAAACAATACAAATGGTGTATGGATTATTCAGACATAATGTATCTGCTGTTTTTGCCAGGGTAAACATTACCATCTGGAAAGGAACAACCATACTAAACACGCAAAGGTAATATAAAACCTTGGAGAGCAGTCCATTTACACGGACAATATACCATGCACACATAGAACAGCAAAGTAAAATCAGAATAACAGACATTACAGAAATTACAAGGCTATACCAGAAAGATTTCAGGAAATCCATCTGTGTCACACTGGTGATAAAGTTGTGGATACCATTCCAGGTTTCCGCTGTCGGAAGCTGGAACACACCGGAAGTAGTGATCGCAGACTCCACTTTCAGGGAGTTAAACAGGATCATAACGATGGGATAGATCCAGATAATTGAAATAATGGAAAGGATTATGGTCGGAATAATACTTTTTTTCTTATCTGCCATTATGCCTGCACCTCCTTAGATGATGTTGCACGAAGCTGGATCAGGGCGATCACAACAACCAGTACAAAGAATACAACTGCTTTTGCCTGGCCGATACCCTTCCATGCCGGGCCGCTTCGTCCATAAAATGTATCATAAATGTTCAGAGCCAGCAACTGGGACTGCTTTCCAGGATCTCCACCTGTAAGGGAAAGGTTCTGGTCGAACATCTTGAATCCGTTTGTAAGAGTAAGGAATGTACAAATGGTAACAGATGGCATGATCATCGGAATCTTGATCTTGAACAGGATCTGTCTTGCTGTTGCACCATCGATCTGTGCTGCCTCGATAAGATCCGGAGATACATTGTTAAGACCAGCTACATAAATGATCATCATATATCCGATCTGCTGCCATAACAGAAGAACGATCATTCCAATAAAACCATTGGTTGCAGACAGTTTCAGAAGAGGCTGTCCCCACATAGAAAGCAGACCATTTAACAGTGTCTGCCAGATATAACCAAGTACAATACCACCGATCAGGTTTGGCATAAAAAATACGGTACGGAACACATTGGTTCCCTTATAGCCCTTGGTAAGGGCAAGTGCAATGGCAAATGCCAGCACATTGATCAGAATACTGGAAACAAATGCAAATACTACAGTCAGCCAGAATGCATGACTGAAATCACCACCGATAAAAATCTTTTTATAGTTGGAAAGTCCAACCCAGACCACGTCTTTTACAGTTGTAAATTTACAAAATGAAAGATAAATGCCCCAGATAAACGGCCATAAAAAGCCAATGATAAACGCTGCCAGCGTAGGCAGAACAAATACCGGCCACCATTTTTTCAGAGATTTTCCTACCATTTTTCACTCCTCCTTTTCCTGCCACGACACCTTTTAATCAATAACAGTTCTGCACTTTTTTAGTTTCCCAGACTGTTACTTCCTGTTCTTTTCCCAACAAAACAGGGAGACTGTATTTTGCCTCCCCACCCTGTTCACCATTCTATATTATGTCATGAGATTTCTCCCTGCCATATTATATGCTGTTGGAAAGAAATTTATTACCAGATTCTTATTCAGAAAGAGCTTTCTCAGTTGCCCAATTGTCAACGAATGCGGAAACTACATCATCCCAGGAACCGCTTCCTGCTGCATATAATGTAAGTGCTGTACCAAGACCGTTCTTCCACTCTTCAGATGGCATTGTTGTGAAGTTCCATGATACAGGTGTAAGACCAGCTGCTGTATACTCTGCATCCTGTTTTACAAATACGTTTGTGGACTCCTGTGCTGTTTTGAAAGGAATTGTGAAGCCCATGTCTTCTGACATAGCCTTTGTTCCATCCTCAGAAGTTACACACCAGTTCATGAAATCAAGTGTTGCCTGGATATCTTCCTCGGAAGCTTCTTTGTTTACACACCAGAAGTTCTCTGTACCGGTTGCAAGGCCTTCGTTCTCATCATCAACACCAAAATAAATCGGGATCATAGCCAGCTCGTCATCACTGTATGTCTTGGACAGTTCGCCATATTCCCAGGAACCATTCTGATAGAATACTGCATCTCCGTTGATAAACTCGTTACGGGAGTCATCTGCTGTCTTAGCAGAAAGCTCTGCTCCATCGCAGGTAGAATCTGTAATATAAAGATCAAATACATTCTTGTAATTGTCAAGGTATGTTCCCTTGATTGCATCTGTATCATCGATGCCATCTGCCTGATACTCATAGTAGATTGGAAGGTTTGCAAGGTGTGTTTTGAATCTCCAGTCAGAGGATCCATCCATACCAGCGCTTGTGAAAGCACCTTTCACTCCAAGCTCATCTTTTCTTGCCTGGATATCATCAGCAACCTTTTTCAGATCATCAAAGCTCTTAATATCGTCTACTGTGTAACCAGCTTTTTCCAGTAAGGTTTTGTTTACGATCAGTCCATAGGACTCGATTACGTATGCAATACCATCAACTGCATCACCGTCTTTTACAGTGTAGGCATCAGATGTAAGCTGTGAGTAGATATCAGATCCGGACAGATCATAGCAATAATCCTTCCAGTTCTTAAGTCCTACAGGTCCGTTTACCTGGAAAAGTGTAGGAGCATCGCTCTTAGCCATCTCAGACTGAAGTGTGGTCTCATACTGTCCGGAAGCTGCTGTAACAACTGTTACCGGAACGCCAGTCTCTTCTGTATATTTAGCTGCCAGATTCTGCCAAGCTTCATCCTGCTCTGGTTTGAAGTTTAAGTAGTAAACCTTTCCAGCTGCATCATCAGCCATAACCGGTAATACCGGTACCATAGAAGTTGCCATAACTGCGCTAAGTCCCATTGCTGCGATTTTTCTCATCTTCATAATTTTACTCTCCTTTTCTTTGAGAACCGTTTCTTAAGATGTTTATATAATACTGTTTTTTCTATTAAAAAAACCATGATAAAAAATCAAGAAACATGTTCATTTTTTTAGAAAGTAAAATTTGAATATGGATATATTGTCACAATTTGTATAAAAAAAGGAACACATATAAGTGAACCTTTTCCAACTTATAAAGAGGGGACTGCAAATCGCAGTCCCCTCTTAGTCCGCATATACGGAGAAAAATTATATTCAGGCTTTTCCAACGGATCCAAAGATTTCCATTTTCTCTTTAACAGTAGCCTTAATTGCATCGAAGCCAGGTGCAAGAAGCTTACGTGGGTCATATCCTTTACCCTGCTCATCTTTACCCTCTTCGATGTATTTACGTGTAGCTGCTGCAAAGGAAAGCTGGCACTCTGTGTTAACATTGATCTTGGAAACACCGAGATCGATAGCTTTCTTGATCATATCTGTAGGAATACCTGTACCACCGTGAAGTACTAATGGCATGTCGCCTGTAAGCTGCTGGATCGCATCCAGAGTCTCAAAGCTTAAGCCCTTCCAGTTAGCCGGATATTTACCATGGATGTTACCAATACCTGCTGCCAGAAAATCGATACCAAGGTCAGCGATCATCTTGCATTCCTTAGGATCTGCACACTCGCCCATACCTACAACACCGTCTTCCTCACCACCGATGGAGCCAACCTCTGCCTCTAAGGACATTCCGTGCTCTCTTGTGATCTTAACCAGCTCTTTAGTCTTAGCAACGTTCTCTTCGATCGGATAATGAGAACCGTCGAACATAATGGATGAGAATCCAGCCTCAACACATTTCAGGCATCCTTCATAGGAGCCGTGATCCAGGTGAAGTGCAACCGGAACAGTGATCTTCAGCTCTTCCATCATTCCCTTAACCATACCAACAACTGTCTTGTAACCAGTCATATACTTACCAGCGCCTTCGGAAACACCCAGGATAACCGGGGAGTTCAGTTCCTGTGCTGTAAGCAGGATTGCTTTTGTCCACTCAAGGTTGTTGATATTGAACTGACCAACAGCATAATGTCCAGCTTTTGCTTTTTTAAGCATTTCTGTTGCATTAACTAACTCATACATGATAAAATTCCTCCTATCTTTGGAAACACCTTAACTATTTCCATTGTCTGTAGTTTAGCAGATTTTTCCCCATTCGTCTACCTCTTTGAAGAAAAACTAAAAAAATATTCACATCTTATTCAACAAAAATAGTCGGATTCTCACATTTATGGTACAATACCATTGCACCAAATGCTGGCATTGGAACCTTGATCACGCCTGCCTTGGCAGTATACTCATATTCCTCAGTGATATAACCATCATGGTAGGACAGCATGATTCTCTTCAATGTAGAATCCTTCAGTCTGCTGATTCCGGTCTTCCACACTTCTATCTCAACTTCCCGTTCTTCTGCACGGTTATTCAGGATCACGATCATTCTTTCATCATGGGAAAATCTTCCGAAGCAAAGTCCCTGGTAATCATTCCACAAGAATACCAAGGATCCATTGCTGAGGAATTTATATTCCTTATGGATCCGGATCATGTCCCTGTGGAAAGCGATCATCATCTGGTCCTCATGTCCCCATGGATAGGTTCTTCTATTATCCGGGTCCGTAAATCCACAGACACCAGCCTCATCGCCGTAATAAACCGTAGGTGCCCCTGGCCATGTCATCTGCACCACAACGCCCTCACGCATAACTGCAGGATTCACATTCTGGGAAGCAGCCTCAGCACCTGCATAGGAAATTCTTCCCACACGCCGGTTGGTCCTTGTCAGAAATCTGGAATGGTCGTGATTGGACAGCTCATTCATGGAAGTATAAAGGGCTGACATGTGAAGTGCCCGCATGTGTGTCTTCATAGCACCGATAAATGCATCACTGTTGCCATAAAGATCATCCCTGCATTCATCACTATGCTTCGCCATACCAGTCAGGAACCAGGTCAGGGGTTCCATAAAAGCATCATAGTTCATAACCGTGTCCCACTCATCTCCCTGCAGCCAGCTTTCCGGATTACCGTAATGCTCTGCAAGAATAATAGCATTTGGATTGGCTTCTTTTACTGCTTTCCGGAAATCTTTCCAGAACTGGTGGTTAAACTCGTTGCTGTGTCCCAGGTCTGCTGCCACATCCAGTCTCCATCCATCTACATTATAAGGTGGGGAGACCCATTTCTTACCAACCTCCAGAATCTTGTCATAAAGCTCTCTTGACGCCTCGTAATTCAGCTTCGGCAAAGTGTCATGCGTCCACCAGCCATCATATGTGGGATTATAAGGCCAACGATTCTCATCATAAAAATTGAAATAATATCTGTATGGACTGTCAGCGGAAATATAAGCTCCCTTTGGATAACCTTCCTGATTCTCGTAAATCCGCTCTCTGTCCATCCACTTATTAAAAGAACCGCAATGGTTAAATACGCCATCCAGAATAACCTTCATTCCTCTTTTGTGGATCTCTTCCACAAGTCTGGCAAACAGCTCATTGCTTGCTTCCAGGTTTCTCTTATCTGTCACACGCTTGATAAACTTATAGGCATGGGCATTCTCACGGTCACCTTCATTCAGCAGACCACCTTCCATGTCCTCCACGATTTTTCCGTAATGGGGATCTACATACTCATAATCCTGAATATCATATTTATGGTTACTTGGGGAAACAAAGATTGGATTCAGATAAATGACATCAACTCCAAGGTCCTGAAGGTAATCCAGCTTATCCATAATTCCCTGCAGGTCACCACCATAGAATTCTCTTACTCCCATAACTGCGGGAATCTTTCCCCAGTCCCGTACACGGGATGTGGTATCTCCGATGTAGAAATACTCTCTGTCCTCCACATCATTCGTAGGATCTCCGTTGCAGAAACGATCCACAAAAATTTGGTACATAACTGCGCCTTTCGCCCACTGTGGAGTGTCATAGTCCGGATAGATCTCAAATTCCAGACGTTCCTCCGGATTCATGGATACTCCCTGATAGTTGTAATAACAGGTTACCCAGCCATAGATAATTTCAAAATGATACCGTATGATCTCTTCTCCCATGATAATAGAAGTTTCATAATAATCAAAGCCATTGGCTTTGGCACAGCGTTCCATCTGCTGACGTTTCCCATCATAAACCAGATAAACCATGTCTACATTATTACGTTTGGTACGGAAACGGATTCGCACTTTTTCTCCTGCCTTGGGATTTGACGGACAACGGTAATAATCAGAACCATCGCTGAACAATGCCTCTGTATTCAAAACCGGCCTCATATTTAATATATACTGCATTTTCTTCATTATATCTGCATTATTACGATCCATAATATCCCTCTTTCATGATTATGCTTTACAAAAGATAGCATGATACCAGGGTCAAAAGATCCAAAAGCTGTTCGTGCTTGCACGATAAAGCTTTTGATCTTGGGACCCGCCAAACATGAGAAAGTAGCGATTTACGCAGTAAATCAGCGGATTTCGCATGCCCCCGGATTGTGGGAGCAGCTTAGCTGCGGAACAATCCGTGGTATCGAGTTAGTGTCAAAAGACCTTTTGACACTAACATCATAGCATTTCTGTCCAAAAAGAACCTTCTTTTTTGGAAATATGACAACTGTATACTATTTTAACTGAAATGTGTCTCTTCCACAACAGTTAAAATTCGGCTTATCCTCCAAACTTCACCAAAACTTACCGACGTTTTCACCAAATCATTTCAAGTTTCCCCTTAACGTAAAAAAGACAGCTGGTAAAAGCTGTCTTTTTTGGAGAAGGTATTTCTTCTTATGGGGTGTAGCAAAAACTATATAATGTATTGGGGGGTTTTTACGTTGTATATAGTACCACGTGTCCACCAAAAAGTGTGCACAAACTTCACAAAAATCGATATTGTTTTTTGTGCATGTTATATACTCTTGTTGTTTTCTCCCTGATTTTCCATTGTAAAAAGTGCTTCAAACTCTTCCCGGTGCACTTTTTCCTTCTCGAGAAGAAGCTTCGCACAGCCATGAAGCACGTCCATATGCTGAGAAATGATCTTCGTCGCATTCTCGTGGCATTCCTCAATAATACGGTGAATCTCACTGTCGATTGCTTTGGCTACATCCTCACTATAGCCGCGGGTGTGAGCCAGATCCCTTCCAATGAATACCTCGTCATCATCATCTCCGTAGGAAATAAGTCCAATCTTATCGGACATACCATACTTGGTCACCATAGCCCGTGCTTCACTTGTAGCACGCTTGATATCATTAGAAGCACCGGTCGTAATATCGCCAAAGATCAGCTCCTCAGCCACACGTCCTCCAAGAAGTGTGGTAATATCCTGGATCATCTTACCCTTTGTGTTAAACATTTCATCATTTTCCGGAAGGGGCATGGTATAACCGGCAGCTCCCATTCCTGTAGGAATGATGGAAATGGTATAAACAGGTTCCATATCCGGCAGCACATGGAATAAAATCGCATGGCCGGCTTCATGGTAAGCTGTGATTCTTTTTTCCTTATCGGAAATCACCTTGCTCTTCTTCTCCGCACCGATTCCCACCTTGATAAAGGCATTCTTGATATCTTTCTGGCGGATAAAAGCATGCCCTGTCTTTGCAGCAGCGATTGCAGCCTCATTCATCAGATTCTCCAGATCTGCACCGGTAAAGCCGGCTGTGGTCTGGGCGATCTGTTTCAGGTCTACATCCTCGCCAAGCGGTTTATCCTTGGCATGGACACGAAGGATCTCCTCCCTGCCCTTAATATCCGGACGTCCCACACCAACCTTACGGTCAAAACGTCCCGGACGAAGAATCGCAGGATCCAGAATATCCACACGGTTGGTCGCTGCCATCACAATGATTCCCTCATTGACCCCGAAACCATCCATCTCTACAAGAAGCTGGTTCAGTGTCTGCTCTCTCTCGTCATGACCGCCGCCCATACCGGTTCCACGCTGTCTTGCAACTGCATCGATCTCATCAATGAAGATAATACAAGGTGCATGGCGTTTTCCCTCTTCAAAAAGATCTCTTACACGGGAAGCACCCACACCAACAAACATCTCCACGAAATCTGAACCGGAAATAGAAAAGAAAGGAACTCCCGCCTCTCCTGCAACCGCCTTGGCAAGAAGCGTCTTACCTGTTCCTGGAGGTCCTACAAGGATCACTCCTTTCGGGATTCTGGCGCCAACCTTGGTATATTTCTGTGGATTTTTCAGAAAGTCTACCACTTCCTTAAGCTCTTCTTTCTCTTCTTCCAGACCTGCCACATTCTGGAACGTTACTTTTTTATCATCCGGCATGGACATTCTTGCCCTGCTTTTGCCGAAATTCATCATCTTGGCATTGGTGCCGCCACCTCCGCCTGACATCTGACGGTTCATCATCATCATGAGAAAAATGATAAGACCGCATATAAGAAGCACTGGAAATACAGAGGATAAAAATACACTCTGCCTTGGCACATCCTCCACAGCAGGATCAAGCCCGTTTTCACGAAGAAGCTGCTCTGCCTCATTTACATCTGCCACATAAATACGCTTCTGTCCCTCGTCCTTGATCGTCGCGATCACAGAACCGGTAGGAACCTCACTGTTCTGATGGATCGTGGCACTGGTCACCCTGCCATCTGCAACAGCCTGCTCCAGCTGTCCATAAGTGTAATCACTCTGTGCCGTAACCTGGTTATTCAGATACAGGTAACCAGCGATCAAGGCTACGATCAGAACAAGATACAAGCCAATTCTGCCTGACTGCTTATTCACTTGTATGATTCTCCTTTCATTCGAACTCTACCACTCCGATGTATGGCAGATTTCTGTATTTCTGGGCATAATCAAGACCATAGCCCACAACAAACTCATCCGGAATATTGAAGCAGCAGTAATCCACATCAACACCTTCTACAACTCTGCGGTCTGGTTTATCCAGCAGGGTACAAAGCTTCACGCTGTTCGGATTACGTCTTTTCAGAACATCCAGCAGATAGCTTAATGTTCTTCCGGAATCGATAATATCTTCTACAACAAGAACTTCTTTATCTTCAAGAGGCTGATCAAGATCCTTCACGATCTTTACAACTCCGCTTGATTTGGTGTCATCTCCATAGCTGGAAACAGACATAAAATCAAGAGTTACCGGTACTGTGATTCTCTTAGCCAGTTCACACATAAAGAACACTCCGCCTTTAAGGACACAGATCATGTGAATTTCTTTGCCCTTGTACTCTTCACTGATCCTAGCTGCAACTTCGCAGATTCGTTTTTCCACTGTTTCCTCATCCAGTAAAACTCTGATCTTTTCACTCATGGTTATCTTTTCCTCCTTGGTATTGTATTTCCAATATTCTCCTGGTTCTGGGAGTAATTTTATAATTTCCGTTTATTCTGCCTCCCACCACCCACAAAACCTCTGAGCCGGCTGTCAGAAGTAAGATCCTGTCTCTTTCCTCTGATGGAATCTTCTCATCTATGAAATAACGGTTCAGCTTCTTATGGCTTCCTTTATCATCCACAATAAGATAATCTCCCGGTCTTCTGGTCCGGATGGACAGTTCCTGTTTTATTTTATCATAATCCAGCCATTTCGTATACGTTTTTTCTTCAATCTTCTGTCCTTCATTAAAAAATATTTTTATCTGAAACTGCTGATCAGATAAATTTTTTCCCAGATCAGTATCCTGTATCATACTCTCTGGAACCTCCTGGAAAAAAGCAGACTCTGACCGCTCCCACTGGTCTGCCTTTCCAAGCAGGATTCCTCCATAAGTCCTGCGTGCCACAAGACCATAGGGAAGATCTATCCTTTTTCCAACCTGCAGCCCCAGAAGATTTTTCACACCATTCACATGCACAGCCGTAAAATCTTTCCGTTTTCCTGCCAGTTTCTCCAAAACCTGCAGAATACCATAAGATGCCACGAATGGCTCTTCTTTCCACAATTCCTCAGAAATGAAAATTCCCTGTTCCCGCTGCTGCCCGTACTTTTCCACAAGTACCGCACCCTGGCGGGACAAATATTCTTCTGCTTCACTTACCAGACGGGCAGCTTCGGCCATGTGCCGGACCACCGCTGGATTGACCTGCTCTTCCAAAAGAGGGAGAACCTGATGGCGCAGCTTGTTTCTGGTGTATTCGTCTGTCAGGTTGGTGCTGTCTGTCACATAGGGAATCTGTTCTTCTATTAAATAATTCACAATTTCCTGTTTGCTTAAACATAAAACAGGACGGATGATCTCACCTCGCACTGGCAGAATACCAGCAAGCCCCTTAAGTCCGGTTCCCCTGCATAAATTATGAAGCATGGTTTCCACCACATCATTTTCGTTATGGGCAAGCGCTACCAGTACCCGGCCCGTCTCTTCCACATTCCTGCCTGAACCTTCCAAGCATTCCTCGAAACGCCTTTCTTGAAGCTTTTTCCCAAAATCCCTTTTCGCACGCATAAATGCCTCCTGCCTTACCCTACGCCCGGCTTCCTCAAGCCCCATCTTCCACTCCCTGGCAAGCTGCGGAACCGGATAATGGTAGGATAAAAAGGGGATGTTCCACTTCTCACAGGTATCCTTTACCAACCGCTCATCCCGGTCAGCCTCCGCACCACGGATTCCATGATGTACATGTACCGCGCACAGGGAAAAAGCGGTCTCTTCTTTATATTTATTCAGCATCGCCAGCATCGCCATGGAATCCCCGCCCCCGGAAACTCCTGCAAGTATTATGTTGCCCTCTGCTATCATGCTGTGTTCTTTAATATATGCTTTTACCTTCTGATACATACTATGTCTGCCCCTGTATTGCTTTTTTCTTTATATAAATTTACATTCCGCTTCGCTAAGAAATGTTCCTCTGCCCTGGACTTACTTTTTCCACATCCCGGCCACCAGCACAGTCATGTCATCCCTGGCTGTATAATCACTGTATCCCAGCACCCGTTCTAGTATTCCTCTGCTCATTTCCTTAGGCGTCTCTTCATGGATGTCCATGATGATCTCTTTCATTGTTTCCTCTTCCCGCATAGCTGGAAGCGCATCCAGTACCCCATCCGTCATCATGATCAGATAGTCACCATGGTACAGTTTTCTGGATGAAGTCTCAAAATCTATCTGCTGCATCAATCCTGCGGCCAGACTTTCGGAAGAAATAGCTTCTACCCAATGATCTCTCTTGATAAAAGTAGCAGAAGCTCCAGCCTTCAGGAAATTGCAGATTCCAGTATATAGATCCACAGCACAGATATCCACCGTGGAAAAATTTCCCTCCTGTCCTTTCATCACAAGTGCAGAATTTACCAGCTTCGCCGCTGTTTCCTGGGAAAACCCGGATTCCAGAAGCTGCTCCAGAAGCTCTACCACTTCCTCACTCTCCCTGTTGGCATCCATGCCAGAGCCCATACCATCTGAAAGGCACATAACAAAGCGTCCTGCGTCCTCCTGTCTGCAGATATAATTATCCCCGGACACCTTCTCCTGTTCCTTGGTAAGCTTTGACACCCCATAAAGGATCTGATAGCTTACATCCTCTACAAAATGGACCGTATGATACTCCCCATTGACAATTCTTCTGCCACCACTGGAAGCAGCCATGGGCGTCTCAAATTCCCTGGATAACAGCTGTGCTACCTCATTTACAGAAATGCACTGCCCGCTTCTTGCCCGCATGGTAAGGAAAATCTGTCTCCTGCCTTCCACTTTATCCATTACCCAGGCCTGCTTCAACACAATATGACGTTTCCTTAGCAGCTTAGAAAGCTTCAGTTTCAGCTGAGGATCCGCAAGAGAGATATCATACAGGTCTTCCGCCACCATATCCATGATCCTGGACATTTCCTGAAGCTGCTGCGCCACTGCCAGGCGGCTCTCGATCATCCGGTTATCAAAAAGAAGCTGCTGCCGCTCCCGCATATAAGCATTTCCAAGGGTCTCGTAATACTGGGAAAAGCGGCTGCATATACTCATCCAGCTGCTTTTCGCTTCCTGCAGCTTCTCCTGGGTACCTTCTTCCATGGAACGGACCAGATGCTCGCTTCCCAGATACATATCCTGTGACCGTGCTCCCCAGCACATCTCTCTCTGGTAACAATGGCTGCATACCTCATCGCATGTTTCCTGTATGATTCCCTCCACCTGGCCACTGCTCAAATAATCTTTCCGATAGGGCAATCCGTAAAAGCTGTCTGCAAGCTTCCGAAAAGAAGCTGCATACCGCTCAACTTTCTCCTTCTGGGGATTTTTCTCTTCGGCTGGCTGTTCCGCCTTAAGGAAACTTCTTCCCCTGAAAAAAGTTTTTGCCATGTCCCGCAGCACCAGCAGTACACTGATTACGAGCATGGCAATGATCCATTCCTGCATATTCTCCCCTCCCCTTTCAACCCTGACATCATTATACGGGATGGGTATGAAAATATATGTCAAACAAAGACGGCGATTTCAAAAAATATATCGTCAAAAATTTCTAAACTTCGTGGTACTCTCTCTGAAAGATAACATCTCCACTATTTCTCTTCCTGGAAAATAATCTCATTCTCCTTTACAAGTCCAAGCTTCTCCCGGGCAATCTGCTCCGCGTACTCATCGGTAAGCATATATTCTTTCTGTTCTTCAATCGCCTGGGTACGCGCCTGTTCTTCCTCGATCTGCTGGCTAAGCGCCTCTGCCCTGGTCTCATAACCTGCAAGAGACTCCTTAAGATCCAGGCTCTGTACCATAAGGGACAGCATAAGTATCAGAACGATCAGAGAAATACCGAACATCCCGAGATGATTATACCCTATTGTCTTTTTTCTTCGCTTTTTCCCTGATTTTCCCAAATTTCCTGCCTCTTCTCGTCCGCAAATGTTTTCCAGTACTATTTTTGTACTGATTTGCAGATTGTCTAACCAAAATTTTACAACGTTTACCACAAAATAGCAACCTGTTTATATATTTTTTTGAAATTTTTTTTATAAATCTGACAGGAACCTCCAGGATTATATAGCAAATTTTTTCAAATACCGGTCTTATTGTCAGATATGTAAGAACTGCTCCTGATAGGATACCCAAAAACAGAAAACTTCTCAATACCCCCTGGTTTATCTGGTAAATCCTTACAAAAATCAGCAAACCTGCTGCCAGCCAGTAAAAAAGGTCAAATATCCCAACTGACGCCGGACTGTGAACAAACAGCCTTCTCATTATCTGGAGCAGACTATAACAAAGCAGCAGTCCTGCTCCACCTATAAAGGCTTGTGCAAAAAGCCAGACCTCATTATAAATATAAGAACTCACAGTCTAGCGGAACAGCCTTGTAAAAAATGGTTCTTCTTTTCGCGGGGAATCTTTAGACAAATAGACAAGAGAATCCACATGTCCGGCAAGAGCAGCTTCTCCTTTTTCCAGATTCAGTCCTTTCACATGAAGCTGGCTGCCTCTAATCTGCAGCCGTCCGTCAGCAGTCTGAAGGAGGATTTCTTTCTCATCAAAAGAGATCACATCCTTCACACCTGTGACAAATGCTTCTTTCCTGTTATCCAGAGTCAGCTTATGGGAATGCATAACCTTTTCTTCCAAATCCCTCTCTCCCGAATATGTGGGTTCACAGATAATCTATGAAATTTACTACAAAAATATAACCAGACAGTTACTGCCGCACAGGACTTTCATACTAAACGGACATGTCTGCTTACGCAGACATCACCATAAATGAAAGTCGATTGCTCCGCGCCTATGGCGCTCCCACAATCGCTGACTGTATTCGTAATCCG
>JAQXQS010000180.1 GCA_029101305.1 Clostridia bacterium
ATTTTCTCTGGAATAGACACTGTCTTCAAGAAGCAGATACTGGGGACAGGTTTCTGCAAACACAATCTGGCCACCTGCACGGGCGCGGATGATCTCCTCATAAGCTTTCCGGTTGGTAAGATGCACGATCATAACCGGAGCACCCGTTTCCTTTGCAATTACCAGAAGACGATGTACTGCTTCTGCCTCCATCGTGTCCGGCCGGACCAGAGGATGATTTTCCGGGCCAAGTCTTCCCTGTGATTTGGCTTCCTGGATCAAGGCGTCTATAACCCCTGCATTTTCACAATGTACCCCTGCAAAACAGCCTTTTTCATTCAAAGCTTTCAATATCTTATAGAGATCTCCATCATTCACGATCATGGCAGGATACGTCATATACAGTTTAAAACTGGTAATGCCCTCGTCGATCATATCCTGGATTTCCATTCTGGTTTCTTCGTTCCACTCCACAATGGACATATGGAAAGAATAATCACAGGAACATTTCCCATCTGCTTTTTTGTGCCATTTTTCAAGGCCTTCCTTCAACGTATGGCCACCTTTGTCCTGGGAAGCAAAATCGATCACCAATGTAGTTCCTCCAAGAATGGCTGCCCTGGTTCCCGTTTCAAAATCATCAGCAGTCACAGTCCCGGCAACTTCCAGGTCGAAATGGGTATGACCATCAATAAATCCTGGAAAAAGAAGCTTTCCGCAGACATCAATCAATACCGCCTCCGGATCAGACAGATTCTCCCCGGTTTTTACGATCTTTTCCCCTTCCACTAATACATCCAGCTTCTTTGCTGATGTGCCGGATATGACAGTTCCATTTTTCAAAAGATACTTCATACACGTCCTCCTTTCACATAGTTTGTGCAGAATAGACAAATATACATTTTTCTTTTCTCTATTTGAAGTAAATATAACATATATCACTGCAGTATTCAATCAATCAAAGCCTAATTTTTTTCAGTAGTCAATAATTTTTTTGTAAAACATCTTTCTATTTTTTTTCTGCCATGTTATTATAATAAATAACCAGCTTCCAAAACAGGAGGGAACATACATGGGAAGATTAACGATCTTACAGCAGATTGCACAGGATATCGCAGCTGAGTTCGGACCGGACTGCGAAGTGGTAATCCACGATCTGAAAACAAAAGAACCAGAGCATTCTATCGTTTATATTGTAAATGGCCACGTAACCGGACGAAGTGTAGGCGATGGCCCGTCAGATGCCGTTTTCGACGGAATCCGCCAGAAGGGACGGGGAAGCAACTGTGCTCCTGCCGATCACAATGGTTACCTGATGAAAACAGCCGACGGCAAAATCTTAAAATGCAGCACTTCCTATATAAAGGATGAGGATGACAGCCTTCATTATGTATTTGGAATCAACTATGACATCACCAAGCTGACTTTGATCAACAGTGCCCTTAATGACCTGATCACCCCGAAGAATAAAGAAGAGAAGCCGAAGCAGATCACACACAGTGTCAATGACCTTCTGGACCGGCTTATTGAGGAATCCGTGAAGCTTGTAGGCAAACCAGTTGCCCTTATGAACAAAGAAGATAAAGTTACTGCTATCCAGTTTCTCAATGACTCAGGTGCTTTCCTTATTACCAAATCAGGTGATAAGGTAGCAAATTATTTCGGAATTTCCAAGTATACCCTTTACAGTTATATCGATGTAAATAAATAACAAAAAAAGCCATATAATACTTTTCCCCGTGCATTTCCAGGAACTACAAAGGGAAACGTTATATGGCTTCTATCTATTTTGGATTTTAAAGCGTGATTGCAACTGTCTCTTTTTTATTCACGCTCAAGGCCTTATGCCTCTTCTTCACTCACTCTCAAGGTCATGCGCCTCTTTGTAAATTTCGCAGGCTCCCTGGTTCACACATCTTTTATATGCACAGTCCATAAAAGTAAGTATTTTTCTGCCATCTTTTTCCTCATACTCACAGCAGACTGTCTGTGCACCATTACAGGTTCTGCAAAAACCTGAGATAAATTCTTCTGTTTCCATTTTCTGCTCTCCGATCGTCGCAAATGATGCCAGGTAATGCGCCTGGCAATAAACAATCCTCCATCTTATAACTTATGTACAAAGATTCCACTGCGCAGCTTCGGCTCGAACCAGGTGGATTTCGGCGGCATAAGCTTCTTCTCATCTGCGATCTGCATAAGATCTTCCATTGAAGTCGGATAAAGGGCAAATGCAATTCCACAGGTTTCATCTGCCATAGACTGAAGTTCTCTTAACTTATGGCTTCCACCTACAAAAGTGATCCGTTTATCCGTTCTTGGATCACCAATGCCAAGCACAGGTCCTAGTACCTTATCCTGGAGAATCTGGGAATCCAGCTGTCCTACTATATCTTTTTCCTCATAAAGCTCTGGCTTCGCTTTCAAAAGATACCAGAAACCATCCAGATACATTCCGAAGCAATGCTTCTCAACAGGCTTTGCGGGAAAGCCTGGTACGATCGTCATATCAAAATTCTCCTTAATCCTGCCCAGGACTTCATCTGCACTCTGTCCATTTAAATCCTTTACAACACGGTTATAAGCCAGAATGGTGAGCTGGTCATATGGGAAAACCACGGAAAGAAAATAGTTAAATTCCTCTTCTCCTGTATATCCCGGATTCTCCTCACGACGCTTAAGCCCCACTTTCACAGCAGACGCTGCCCTATGATGGCCATCCGCAATATAAAGCGCCGGAATCTGCTCCATTTCTCCCTTTATCCTGGCAATCATCTCATCCTGGTCAATTACCCACACGCGATGGGTGATTTCATCCTCTTCCGTAAAATCATATACAGCCGGATGTTCCTTCTTCCAATTTGCAAGAAGGGAAGACAAAGCAGCCGTATAACGGCAGGCCAGATAGATCGGGCCTGTATTTGCATCACACACATCTACATGGTGGATACGGTCCAGTTCTTTATCGGATCTGGTAAGCTCATGCTTCTTCACTACATCATTCAGATAATCATCAATGGAAGCACAGCCCACAATACCTGTCTGGACTTTTCCCTTCCGCACCAGTTCATATATATAGTAACAAGGCTTCTGATCCAACGCCAGAATCCCCTTCTCCTCCATCTGAAGAAGATTCTCTCTCGCCTTCTCATAAACCTTCTTATCATAGAGATCAGTGTCCACAGGCAGGTCCATCTCCGCTCTGTCCACGTGAAGAAAAGAATCCGGATTCTCTTTTCCTATCTTCGCTGCCTCTTCTCTATTCACCACATCATATGGAAGCGCCGCTACAGCCGCTGCCTTCTCTTTTACGGGTCTTAGTGCTTTAAATGCACGGAATACTGCCATATGTATCCTGCTCCTTTCCATTGCCTGCTTATCTGTTAAAATAATTATCAGGCACCATAAACTTCATTTTATCACAATTCTATAGCCAGCGCAATCGAACTAAATATTTTTTGAGAAAGCTAAATATTTTTGTATTTTTCTATTGCAAATCCATTCATTTATGATATTATATTTATAAAGAAAATCGGATTTACCTGATTTCCAGCTGTTAAACATGATCAGGATATAACCAGTATAAAGGAGGTTTTTCCCATGACAGAAGGACTGAAATGGACAGTGAATCATGTTCCTGGATCGGATGATAAATTCCTGGATCTGATGTCCGAAGAGAATGTAATTAAGGCAAACGAATTTCACAAAAGCTTCCCCCAGTATAGTGTCACACCACTGCAGAAGCTTTCCTCTCTTGCTTCTTATCTCGGGGTAAAAGGTATCTACTGCAAGGACGAGTCCTATCGTTTCGGACTAAACGCCTTCAAGGTTCTTGGAGGCTCCTACGCCATGGGACGCTACATAGCCAGGGAGCTTGGCCGCGATATCAGCCAGCTTCCTTATAATGTCCTTTCCTCTGATAAATTAAGAGAAGAATTCGGTCAGGCTACTTTCTTTACCGCTACAGATGGCAATCATGGCCGGGGTGTTGCATGGGCTGCGAAGCGTCTTGGACAGAAGGCCGTCATCAGAATGCCGAAGGGAACCACCCGCACCCGCTTTGACAACATTGCGAAAGAAGGTGCCCAGGTTACCATCGAGGAAGTCAATTATGATGACTGCGTAAGAATGGCTGCTGCCGAAGCGGCTAAGACACCACACGGAATCATCGTCCAGGATACTGCATGGGACGGATACGAAGAGATTCCTTCCTGGATCATGCAGGGCTACGGAACACTGGTTCTCGAAGCAGACAGACAGCTGAAGGAGAATGGCATTGACCGCCCTACCCACGTATTTGTACAGGCTGGTGTAGGTTCCCTGGCTGGTGCAGTTGTCGGCTATTTTGCCCACAAATACAAGGAGAATCCACCTGTAATGGTTGTCTGCGAGGCAAGCGCAGCAGACTGTCTTTACCGCTCTGCGGTAAAAGCAGATGGCAGTCTGGTAAATGTTACCGGAGACCTTTCCACGATTATGGCAGGTCTTGCATGTGGTGAAGGAAACACCATAGGATGGGATATCCTTAAGAACCATGTTACTGTTTTCGCCTCCTGCCCGGACTGGATGAGCGCCAAAGCCACCCGGATCTATGCCAATCCTCTTGGAAATGATCCGCACATCATATCCGGCGAATCCGGTTCTGTCCCACTTGGACTTGCTTATACAGCTCTTCATGATGAGGATGCCCAGGACCTGAAAGAAGCCCTGAAGCTGGATGAGAATTCCAATATTCTGGTAATCTCTACAGAGGGTGACACAGATCCCGTCCGTTACCGTGAAATCCTATGGGATGGTTTATATGGAACAAGCGAATCCTTAAGTAATTAATAACAATATTGCTTTTTTTATAAATACACGGAGGTAAATAGCTATGGATTATAACAAAATCAAAGAAGCTGCCCTGAATTACGAAGCCGATATGACCCGTTTTCTTCGCGACCTGGTTCATTTTCCAGGGGAGAGCTGCGGTGAAAAGGATCATGTAATGCGCATCAAAGAAGAAATGGAGAAGCTTGGTTTCCATAAAGTCCAGATCGACCCTATGGGAAATATCTTAGGATACATGGGCACCGGAAGCACACTCATTGGCTTTGACGGACACATCGACACCGTAGGTATCGGAAACAGAGAGAACTGGAGCTTTGATCCATATGAAGGCTACGAAACTGAAACTGAGATCG
>JAQXQS010000181.1 GCA_029101305.1 Clostridia bacterium
GTACCAATTGCAATAAAAAACTTATTTGTGATACGTGTGGACTGCCCGCCTGTATATACGTAAGCAATACCACTTGCAATATTCATCATAGCCATTGTGATAATAAAGGCCGGAACCTTAAAATGAGATACTATGAAACCACTGAGAAATCCGGCGAGAATTCCTACTGCCATTCCAATTACAATTGCCAGACCAAGTGGCAGGCCCTGATTAACCGTAAGACCAACGGTAAGAGTTCCCGACATCGCTACAATTGAACCAACCGACAAATCAATATGCCCAAGAATAATAACAAGTGTCATTCCCAATGCAATATATGTATTGATTGAAATTTGTCGTAAAACAGATATGATATTATTTGTTGTCAAAAACTTATCCGTGGCTACAGACACAATTACGCACATAATGATCAGTACCATTATGATTCCTATATTTCCTTTTACAATGGAAGTAAATGGATTTCTTTTTCCCAATGCACTTACTTCTTTTTTCTTTTCATTCATATTACTCCACGCCTCCTGCCGCATACTTCATAATTTCTTCCTGAACCAACTGATTTTTTTCTAACTGACCGACCAATTTTCCAGCTCTTACTACACAGACATTGTCACACATATTGATAATTTCCGGCAGTTCACTGGAAACCATAATGATTGCAATGCCTTCTTTTGCAAGCTCATTAATTACCGTATAGATTTCATACTTTGCATTTACATCCACACCTCTCGTCGGCTCGTCCAAAATCAGTACATCCGGCTTGGTTGCAAGCCATTTTCCCAATACCACCTTCTGCTGGTTTCCTCCAGAGAGACTTCCAGCCTCAATTTCCGGTGATGCTGCTTTAATCCGAAGTCTCTGGCTATAATGTTCAATAATATCTTCCCGTTTTTTTTCACTAATGGCAATTCCATTCATACAAAAACGAAGACTCGATAATGTAAGATTAAATGCCACACTGTTTCCAAGTACCAATCCCTGTTTTTTTCGATCTTCCGGCACCAGTGCAATTCCTGCCTTAATTGCCTGCATAGTATTTTTAAAACGCACCGCTTCTCCGTTTAAGAAAATCTGACCGGATGTATATGGTCTCGCTCCAAAAATCGACTCCATAATTTCACTTCTTCCGGCACCAACCAGACCGGAAAATCCAAGAATTTCACCTTTATGTACTGCAAAACTAACATCTTCAAAAACACCAGGACTCGTCAGATGTTTTACCTCAAGCGCCACGGGAGCGTGTTCTACATCGCAATAATCTCTCACATAGAAATTTTCAAGATCCCGTCCAACCATCATTGCCACCAGCTCATTTGCATTTGTCTCAGCTGTTTTTCTGGTTCCCACATAGGTTCCATCCCGAATGACAGTGATTCGATCTGAAATACGAAAAAGTTCTTCCATTCTATGAGAAATGTAAATAATACTGACATTTTTCTTTTTTAAATTATCAATAATTTCGAATAACTGCTCCACTTCTTCATTTGAAAGGGAAGATGTCGGTTCATCCATAACGATAATTTTACCATTAAAGGATACCGCCTTTACAATTTCTACCATCTGCTGCTGTGCAATTGTCAAATTTTCTACCATGGTTTCCGCCTGAATATGAACCCCCAGGGCAGAGATCATCTCTGCTGCCCTGCGGTTCATTTCCGCATCATCCAATGTTCCAAATTTTGTTTTGATTTCTCTTCCTAAAAACAGATTCTGTGCGACTGTCAGATAAGGCACTAGCACGATTTCCTGATGTATAATGCCAATTCCATTCTCTCTTGCCGCCGGGACCCCATCTATTTTGACTTCTTTTCCATTTACTTTGATCGTACCACTGTCCGGCTGATGAATTCCACCTAGTACTTTAATCAATGTCGACTTTCCTGCTCCATTTTCTCCGAGCAGCGCATGAACTTCTCCAAGTTCCAAAGAAAAATCAATGCCATTCAACGCATAAATGCCTGCAAAACTTTTCTTTATCCCTATCATTTCTAACACTGTCTGTCCCATAGTGAGCCTCCCTTTTTACTGCCATTCTTTCAGCGTTTTCTCGGCTTCATCTTTTAAAACAAGATGTGAATCCAGATATACCTTTTTTTCATCAATTTTTGTGTCTCCATTCACATATTTCACAGCTTCATTGAAAGAGTATTCTGCTATCTGTACCGGAACCTGACATGCAACTGCCGTAAATTCTCCATCCAATAATGCCTGCTTTCCATCTGGAGAAGCATCAATACTGTATACCCCGATTTTTCCAGTTTTATTAGCAGCTTTGATTGCAGCTGCTGCACCGAGTGCAGATGGATCATTAATACAGAAAAATGCATCCAGATTCGGAGTCGCTGTAATAATATCTTCTGCCAATCCCATGGATTTATCCAATGCTGCTCCGCCATCCTGCTGGGCTACAATTTTAAACTTATCTTTGCTGTCTCCCAGTCCATCCAGAAATCCATTTACACGATCAACACAGCTTTCATTTGAAGGGAAATCCAAAATTGCAATATTTCCTCCATCCGGATGATCCTTAACCATCTGCTCTCCAACCAGCTGACCTGCCATATATGCATTGGTACCGACAAACTGTGTAACAAAACTGTTAAGGTCATCATCAATTACTGCCGTATCCACATTGAATATTGGAATTCCTGCATCACTGATTTCTGCCAGTCCGGAAGTTATTCCCGCAGAATCTACCGGTATAACAAATACCGCATCATATCCACTGTTCGCTACATCAGATAACTGACTCAGCTGCTTATTCAAATCATAATCAGGATCCAGGCACGTATAAGAAATCCCATCTTCATCACATAATTCCTTTAATTTTGCATCAATCGAACTCTGGAATGTATTATTTAAAGTATTGGTACAAAATGCAAAAGATAATCCCTTTTTTGAACTCTTTCCAG
>JAQXQS010000182.1 GCA_029101305.1 Clostridia bacterium
GACGATCAGTTAGTAATGGCAGCCTAAGTGCTGCCCGTCAGTCCTGTTGCACTCACACTTCAGGAGTCTGGCGTCGACCTTGTGAGAAACCTTGCCGGGTAAGCTTTGCCCCGGTAGATGTATCATGAAGCTACTGAAGCAGTAAGCCTGTCGGTGGGCGTGCTGTGGAGGGAATGTTAATACAGCGACTGTGATGGGAGATGCCACAAGGGATAGACTTTCGGACGCGGGTTCAATTCCCGCCAGGTCCATAGTTAAGACGCCGTATTTACGGCGTTTTTTCTTTTTTATGATGCATTTCGTGCTGTATAGATGTGAAATATGCGTTTATTTTTTGCTGTTATTTTCTGGACAAATATTGAAAAGATTTCCCAATTCCCTTATAATGACAATAAGAATATGCTCAGAAGCTGAAGAAATAGAAGCCAGGGAGCAAAAGGAGGAAATCATATGAAAAAGAAAACCCAGATCTGGAAAAAGTTTACCGCTGTACTGATAGCAGTATTTTCATTGATTCTGTTATCTCCAGAAGCAGCCACACATCTTGGAGCTATGCAGACGGTGCAGGCAGCTGTGAAGCTGAATGCTAAGACAGTAAAGCTGGTAAAAGGCCAGAAGAAAACTCTGAAAGTAACAGGCACCAAGAAGAAACCAAAATGGACCAGCAATAAAAAGTCTGTTGCAGCGGTGTCCTCATCTGGTGTAGTTACCGCTAAGAAAAAGGGTACTGCAGTTATTACTGCTAAAGTGGGAAGTAAGAAATATACCTGTAAAGTGACCGTTGAGGCACCGAAGCTGAACAAAACCTCAGTTACTCTGAATGCAAAGAAAACCTACCAGTTAAAGCTGACTGGTACCACACAGAAGCCTAAGTGGACAAGCAGCAATAAAGCGGTGGCTACAGTAAGCAGTAAGGGTAAAGTTACTGCTAAAAGTGCAGGAACCGCAACTGTTACAGCAGTTGTAGGCGGCGTGAAATTTAATTGCAAGGTTACCGTTAAAGGAAATGCAACTACTAATTCATCTACAACGGGATTCCGGAAGCTGATCACATACATCCAGAATAAAGGCAATACGAACAGTGATGGAAATAAATTCATCAGTATAAATGAATATGATACGGAATCGGGAATGAGTGTTAATGCAGGTATTATTTATAACACTTCCAAGGATGAACTGGAACTGGTTCTGACCACAGAGATGGATGCCGGTTCTACAAAGACAGCATCACAGGTAACAATTTCCCGTGCTTCCACCACAGCACCTGTGTATTATGTGCTGGTATTTAACTCCCAGGGAGTACGTGGCGCTGTAGAACTAAAAACTATGGTTAATATGAAAACATACACAGACAATACAGAGCTCTCTTTCCAGACAATTTCAGATACTACTAATTCTTCCACAGGAGATCTGAAAAAGCTTGGAAATGCATATCTCCAGCTTGGCTTTTTGTGTTGGCAGGAGCTTCTGAAACAGCAGCCTGAGATGACACTTAAGGATATTGGATTTGTTGCATATAAATAAATGCAATAGAATTTTTGATTCAGTGCAGATATAGTAAAAACGAAAATTGTTTATTACAGAGATAGCCGTTCCTAAACTTTACCAGAGAGTAGGACGGCTATTTCTTATGCGTATAAGTTAAATTTGCAACGATTATTCTTCAAACTCAGCAATTACCACATAACCGCTAAGAGGCGCTTTCTCCACGCTTACAATAGTGCCTTCCTTTGCCTTAATTCTCCTGGAGTTGGGGTAGCAGCCGGACATGGCAACAGCTGGTTCAATGATGTAGCTATAATTCATATAAGACTGGTACTCGGTAATCTGAACCTTATCGCCCGGCTTTACCAGCCCCGGACGCTCCATTTTAAAACTTTCCTGACGCATGTTAATTCCTTCTTTCTGAAATTTGGTTATTTTGGGAAACAGGCTTTAGAGCTTGTTTAAAAAAGAAACCTGTATGTATTCTGTTGATGTATTTAATATATCACAAAAATGCAGGAAAGTCATCTTATAGAAAAAATCCACAGGTTTTGTGTTGCCAGAAAAATCTATGATATAGTATAATGCAAATATTGAAAAATGAAAGAAAAATCATAATAGAAATCAGCTGCTTTCGAATATAGACTATTTGTACAATGGAGGTGTCTGGAATATGTTATCAGGCAGAATGGACGAGCTTTATAAAGCACTTCAGGAGAAAGGTTACCCAGATGCATTTTGCCGGGAAATTGCCTATAAATATATGATCACTGACTATACAGCGACCCGTATGCTGGGTTACCTTTATCGTGTGAGCAGCCCCAGAATGGAAGATGTGGCAGATGAAATGCTGGCAATCTTAAGCGACCGCAATGCGATTACGCAGAAAAAGGAAGCGGAGTATGCGCAGTCTGTAATCAATGATGTTTATGAAAACGGGTTATAGAAATAATAAGAAACTATAGAAGGAGAAGAAAAGTGTTATTGGACCAAAACGAACAGTAACAACTTTTCTCCTCTGATATGGTTTTTTATTTATGATAAAATGTGTACGCGTTCACAAAATCAACATACCCTTGTGCTAGTATATCAGTAAAATTACGAAAGATATTTGCAGAGCAGGTTTTGTAAGTCTGGTTCCTGTTTGTTGTAACTGGATATGATGTGCAACTGCTCTGTCATATAAAAGAGGAGGACGAGATATATGGATACTTTAAAAATCCTTGTAGTAGACGACGAGAGCCGAATGAGAAAGCTTGTAAAAGACTTTCTTACCAAGAAGAATTTCCAGGTGCTGGAGGCAGGAGACGGCGAGGAAGCCATGGATATCTTTTATAAAGAAAAAGATATTGCACTGATCATTCTGGATGTAATGATGCCGAAGATGGATGGCTGGGAAGTGTGCAGGGAGGTCCGTAAGAATTCCAAGGTGCCGATCATCATGCTTACAGCCAGAGGAGATGAAAGAGATGAACTTCTGGGCTTTGACCTGGGCGTAGATGAATACATATCCAAGCCATTCAGCCCGAAGATCCTGGTAGCAAGGGTAGAAGCAATCCTCCGTCGTACTGGCCAGGCAGGGGCAGAGGATGTGCTCAGTGCCGGTGGAATCGTGATTGATAAGGCAGCGCATCTTGCCACAGTAGATGGCAATCCTATGGATCTTAGCTTCAAGGAATTTGAGCTCCTTACTTATTTCCTGGAAAACCAGGGCATTGCCCTTTCCAGGGAAAAGATTCTTAATTCTGTCTGGAATTATGACTATTTCGGAGATGCCAGAACCATTGATACTCATGTCAAGAAGCTGAGAAGTAAAATGGGCGAAAAAGGCGAATACATCAAAACCGTATGGGGAATGGGATATAAGTTTGAGGTAGAGTGATGAAGAAGCCGAAGAAAATCCGATCCATAAAGCACCAGATCACCTTTACTTTTATTGGGCTTATGTTTTTGTCTATTTTTACCATATCCGTGATCAATGGTGCATTTCTGGAGAAATATTATGTATCCAAAAAGACAGAGACCCTTCTGGAGGCAAAGGAAGTATTGAGCCAGATTGACACGGATTCCATGACAGATGATGACGGGGAAAGCGAGCAGGGAGACCTTCCGTCGGATATTCTGCAGGCAAGCTCCAGGAATAATCTGACATGGGTGCTGATCAATGAAGATAATACCAAGTATCTCTGCTGGCCGGAAAACGAAGATCAGCTGAGAAGTAAATTGTTTTTTGGCTATGCCAGCGATTTGGATGTAGACAATGGGAAAGGGAAAATCCTGAAACAGACGGACAGCTGTGTGGTCCAGCAGGTGCATGACCGTTTCGTAGGAATGGATTATGTGGAATGCTGGGGCAGATTTGACAATGGCAATTATTTCCTGATCAGAAGTCCGCTGGAAAGCATCCGTGAGAGTGCAGATATCTCAAATAAATTTTATTTCTTCGTTGGAATTGTCATTATTGTTATAAGTGGAATGTGCATTATGGCAGTTACCAGGAAGCTGACCAAGCCGATTTCCGAGCTTACAGAGCTTTCCCGTAAGATGACAGATCTGGATTTTGAGGCCAGATATAAGAGCAAGGCAGGTAATGAGATCGATGTACTGGGCGAGAATTTCAATAACATGTCCAGCCAGCTGGAACGCACCATTTCCGAGCTGAAATCCGCGAACAATGAGCTGCAGAAGGACATCGAAAATAAGGTGAAGATCGACGAAATGCGAAAGGAATTCCTGGATAATGTTTCCCATGAGCTGAAGACGCCGATCGCACTTGTACAAGGCTATGCGGAAGGTTTGAAAGAGAATATTAATGATGATCCGGAGAGCATGGATTTCTACTGTGATGTAATTATCGACGAAGCAGCCAAGATGAACAAGCTGGTGAAGAACCTTCTTACATTGAACAAGCTGGAATCCGGTAAAGATGCCGCTGTTATGGAAAGGTTTGATCTGACAGCTCTGATCACAGGCGTACTTTCCACTATGGATATTATGATCAAGCAGAAAGAAGCCCGTGTGATTTTTCATGAAACAGAGCCTCTTTATGTATGGGCAGATGAATTCAAGACCGAAGAGGTTGTGACCAATTATGTAAGCAATGCCCTTAATCATCTGGATGGGGAAAAGATCGTGGAGATCAAAGTACAGAAGCAGGAAGACAAGGTGAAAGTAACGGTATTTAATACCGGAACCCCGATTCCGGAAGCAGATCTTCCAAATCTGTGGAATAAATTTTACAAGGTGGATAAAGCCCGTACAAGAGAGTATGGCGGCAGTGGAATCGGCCTTTCCATTGTAAAGGCAATCATGGAAGGAATGAACCAGCAGTATGGTGTTCAGAATTTTGACAATGGCGTGGAATTCTGGTTCACTCTTGACCGTAAGTAAATGTATAGATAATTGTAATTTTTCATAAAAAAGTCAGTGCTGATTAAGCAGGACAGGACAAACTAACAAAACGGGCGGCTGCAGGGAATTAGCTCTTTGCAACCGCCTGTTTTTGCGTTATACTGTAAGAATGACAAAAAGCTTACTGCTTACGATTCGCAGTACAGACTAAATACAGACAACAGGAGGAGCCCGAATGATTGGAATTATTGATTATGACGCTGGCAATATAAAGAGTGTGGAAAAAGCTCTTCATTACCTTGGAGAGCAGACTGTAGTTTCCAGAGATCCGCAAGTATTATTGAATGCAGATAAAGTAATTCTTCCAGGTGTTGGAAGCTTTGGGGACGCGATGAATAATCTGAATAAATTCGGACTTGTACCTGTGATCAAGGAGATTACAGAGAAAGGGACTCCTTTCCTGGGAATCTGTCTGGGCTTACAGCTCCTTTTTGAGTCTAGCGACGAGACTCCCGGAGCAGAAGGCCTTGGCCTTCTGAAAGGCAAAATCGTGAAGATACCGCCTGCCCCAGGACTTAAGATTCCCCACATGGGATGGAATTCCCTTCATCTTCAGAATGAGGGACGCTTGTTTAAGGGAATCCCGGAGGAGACATATGTCTATTTTGTCCATTCCTATTATCTTCAGGCACAGGAGCCGGATATTGTGAAAGCCACTACAGAATATGGTGTGACCATCCATGCCTCCGTTGAAAAAGACAACATATTTGCCTGCCAGTTTCATCCGGAGAAGAGCAGCAGATATGGTCTGAAAATACTGGAGAATTTTGCAAATCTTGGGAAGGAGGCATAATCATGTTTACAAAACGAATTATTCCCTGTCTGGATGTAAATAACGGCCGTGTAGTAAAGGGCGTCAATTTCGTAGATCTGAAGGATGCCGGTGACCCGGTAGAGATTGCCAAGGCCTATGATGAGGCAGGAGCAGATGAGGTCGTATTTCTTGATATTACTGCCTCCTGTGAGCAGCGAGACACCGTTGTGGATATGGTGCGCAAGGTTGCAGCCAACGTATTCATTCCATTTACAGTAGGCGGTGGTATCCGCACGGTAGATGATTTCAAGAAACTGCTCCGTGAAGGAGCTGATAAGATTTCTGTAAATTCTGCAACCATTGACCGTCCGGAGCTGATCCGCGAGGCAGCTGATAAATTCGGCAGTCAGTGTGTCGTAGTAGCCATTGATGCAAAAAGACGTCCTGACGGTGGATGGAATATTTACAAGCACGGTGGCCGTCTGGACACGGGAATTGATGCTATAGAGTGGGCGAAGAAGGTGGAAGCTCTTGGAGCCGGTGAAATTCTTCTTACCAGCATGGATTGTGACGGAACTAAGGCAGGATATGATATTCCCCTGACCAGGGCAGTTGCAGATGCTGTATCGATTCCGGTTATCGCTTCCGGTGGAGCCGGTACGCTGGAGCATTTTTATGAAGGTCTTACAGATGGCGGAGCAGACGCTGTATTGGCTGCTTCTCTTTTCCATTATAAGGAACTGGAGATATCCCAGGTGAAAGATTATCTGGCTGGCAGAGGCGTGCCGGTAAGAAGATAAAAAAGTAAATTTTCACGGTTACATAAATATGATACCAGTGTCAAAAGGTCAAAAAGCTGTTCGTGCTTGCACGATAAAGCTTTTGATCTTGGGACACGCCAAACATGAGAAAGTAGCGATTTACGCAGTAAATCAGCGGATTTCGAATGTTTGAAGGATTGTGGGAGCAGCGCAGCTGCGGAACAATCCGTGGTATCGAGTTAGTGTCAAAAGACTTTTTGACACTAACATCATAAATATACGATTAAGATGAGGTGACAATGAAATGGGTCAGATATCAGGAGACTGGCAGGCAGCGCTGAAAAATGAATTTCACCAGCCCTACTATGCCAAGCTATATAAAACAGTGATGGAAGAATACCGCACCAAGAAAATCTTTCCACCGCCCCAGGACATGTTTAATGCTTTTGAATATACACCATTAAACGATGTAAAAGTAGTAATCCTGGGTCAGGATCCCTACCATAATGACGGTCAGGCGAATGGACTTTGTTTCTCTGTAAGGGAGGATGTAGATATTCCCCCGTCCCTGGTGAATATTTATAAAGAGCTTCACAGCGATCTTGGCTGCTATATTCCGGACAATGGCTGTCTGGAAAAATGGGCAAAGCAGGGAGTATTTCTTCTGAACACGGTGCTTACTGTACGGGCCCATCAGGCTTTTTCCCATCGGGGAATTGGCTGGGAACAGTTCACAGATGCAGTTATCCAGACCCTGAATGAACAGGACCGCCCGATTGTATATCTGCTTTGGGGAAGACCTGCACAGATGAAAAAAGCAATGTTGAACAATCCGAAGCAGCTGGTTCTGACAGCTGCACATCCAAGCCCGCTGTCTGCGTCAAGAGGATTTTTCGGATGCAGGCATTTCAGCCAGACCAATGAATTTCTGGAGAAAAACGGGCTTGCCCCCATTGACTGGCAGATCGAAAATATAGCAAAGGAAAATTAGAAAATGGGGAAAAAGAACGATAATACACTTGTTAAAAATGCGTCATTCCTGATGATCGCGGCATTGATCTCCAAGATCATCGGAATGCTCTATAAAAGTCCGCTTTCCAGCACACTTGGCAACAGCAGCATGGGACTTTTCAACTATGCCCAGAATGTTTACTTCATACTGCTGATGATCGCTTCTTTTAGTATTCCGCAGGCGGTATCCAAGATTATGGCGGAGAAGCTGGCGTTTAAGCGCTACAGAGATGCCCAGAAGGTATTTCACTGTGCACTCTTATATGTAATTGTAATGGGAGGCGTGGTAGCTCTTTTCTGTCTCTTTGGATCATCCATTCTGGTACCGGAGTCCATGTCAGGAGCGAGACTTGCCCTCAAAATGCTGGCACCGACCATTTTCCTGTCTGGAATCCTGGGAACCTTCCGAGGCTATTTCCAGGCATACCGGAATATGCTTCCTACCTCTTTATCACAGATCGTAGAGCAGTGCTTTGTTGCAGTTTTTGCAATTCTCATGTCTACAGTTATGCTGAATAAATTCAGCGGAGCAGAAGAGTCTGTGCGAAATGCATGGGGAGCTGCCGGAGCGACTATGGGAACCGGAGCCGGAGTTGCTTCCGCTTTGCTTTTTATGCTTTTTGTATACTGGGTAAACAGGAAGAATATTAAAAGAAGACTGGCACGGGATACTCATTCACGGGATGAGGCTACCAGTGAGGTGATGAAGAATATTGTCCTCATTGTAATGCCGATCATTCTCAGTTCTTTCATTTACAATGTAAATGGTTTTATTAACAGCTACATGTATTCCGGCATTCAGGGCTTTAAGGGGATTGATCACGACACGATTACGAGTCTGTATGCGGAGTATGGTTATTATATGACACTGATCAATATTCCGCTGACACTTGCAAGTACAGCGCCGACCTCCATGATTCCGGAAGTTTCTGCCCAGTATGCCAAGAGAAACATGGACAGTGCCCGGGATAAGATTGACCGCGCGACCTGGATCAGTATGTTTATTTCCATTCCATGTGCAGTGGGGCTTGCGGTTCTTGCAGGACCTATCACCAGATTGCTTTTCCCGCGGACAGAGGGAGCTGCAGCCCAGCTGATGATGCTTGGCGTTATCACCATTATCCTCAATGGAAATTCCAATATTTCCAATGGAGTGCTTCAGGGAATCGGTAAGCCGAATATCCCGATGATCAATGCGGCTATTGCACTGGTGGTAGATGTGATCGCCATGGCGATCCTGCTTCTGGTCACGGACCTTGGAGTTTATTCCATTGTAATTGCCATGATCATATATGCGGTAGTAATGTGTCTGCTCAATGAACGCGCTATGAAGCAATATATGCAGTATAAGAATCCATGGAGAAGTGCTTATCTGAATCCTCTTCTGGCTTCCGTGCCCATGGCAGTAGTGGCCGGGTTCTCCTATTATGGAATTTACAAGCTGATTCATTCCAATTTTATCAGCCTTGGAATTGCAGTTGTGCTTGCTGTGATCGTATACTTTATTGTCTATCTGGCAGTGAGCAAGCCTTCTGACGAGCAGTTTGCCATGATGCCAGGCGGAGCTTATTTAAAGAAAATTGCGGGTAAATTGCCATTTTAACCTTAACATTATATTTGTGTTAATATGTAACGAAAGGCCCCTCAGAGCAGTAGTTCTGAGGGGCCTTTTGCTACACTTATTAAAAATTTATGCGTTTTTCTTTTCTTCTTCAGCCTTCAGATTCTTCTGTGCAGTGGAAAGCATCAGCTTAATACGGTTCAGCTGGTTTACCTCACTTGCGCCTGGATCATAATCGATGGCTGCAATATTTGCCTTCGGATACTGACGGCGGATTTCTTTGATAACACCTTTTCCTACAATGTGGTTCGGCAGACAGCCAAATGGCTGGATACATACAATGTTCGGAACATCATCATGAATCAGCTCCATCATTTCACCGGTCAGGAACCAGCCCTCTCCAGTCTGATTACCTTCGGACACGATCGGCCGTGCCATCTTGGCCAGATCACGGATGTCGGCGGTAGGATGGAAATGGCGGCTCTCAGCAAGAGCTTCATTGGCAGTCTTACGAACCCAGTCAATTGCCTTGATGCCCATATTTCCAATGAAAGCCTTGGACTTCTTGAAGCCTAGATTCTCGGCTTTGAAATTCTGGTTATAGAAGCAGTAGGACATAAAGTCGATCAGATCCGGTACTACCGGCTCAGCGCCTTCCGCTTCCAGAAGCTCTGCAAGATGATTGTTCGCTGCTGGAAGGAATTTTACCAGGATTTCACCTACAATACCAACACGTGGTTTCTTCTCGTCGCTGATCGGGATGGTATCAAAATCATGAACCATTTCCCGGCACATTTTCTTAAACTGGCTGTGGCTTAAAGAGCTTCCGGAAACAAATGCGATTACGCGCTGTTCCCAGATCTTATGCTTGCGGTTTACAATTCCTTTCTCCAGCTCGTATGGACGCATACGGTAAATGCACTTCATCAGAATATCACCAAATACAGCTGCATATACAACCGCCTTGATAAGTGGAAGGGTAAGCTTGAAGCCAGGGTTGCTCTCCAGACCGCTTAAGTTAATGGAGATGACCGGAACCTGCTCCATGCCGGCTTTCTTAAGGGCACGGCGGATAAAAGCAATATAGTTGGAAGCACGGCATCCGCCTCCTGTCTGTGACATGAGAACAGCTGTTTTATTCAGGTCGTATTTGCCGGATAGAAGAGCGTCCATAATCTGTCCTACAACGATCAGGGAAGGATAACATGCGTCGTTGTTTACGTATTTCAGCCCCACATCAACGGCATGCTTGTTGTCATTTGGAAGGACCTCCAGATGATAACCATTTGCATTAAAGGCAGCCTCCAGAAGGGAGAAGTGTACCGGTGACATCTGCGGGCAGAGGATGGTGTAATTCTTGCGCATTTCTTTGGTAAATACCACCTTCTCAATAGAAGACGGATTGATGGTACGCTGCTTCTTCTGCGCATCCTTGGCACGGAGGGCTGCAAGAAGAGATCTGACACGGATTCTTGCAGCACCAAGGTTGTTTACCTCGTCAATTTTCAGACAGGTATAAATCTTACCACTGCCATCCAGAATCTCATAAACCTCATCTGTGGTTACGGCATCAAGTCCGCAGCCAAAAGAGTTCAGCTGGATCAGATCCAGGTCATCCCTTGTCTTTACATAGTTTGCTGCGGCATAAAGTCTGGAATGGTACATCCACTGGTCATTGACACGGATCGGTCTCTCAACCGGAACCAGATGGGAAACAGAATCCTCAGTGAGGACAGCAACACCATAGCTGTTGATCAGATCCGGGATACCATGGTGGATCTCCGGGTCAATATGGTAAGGACGTCCTGCAAGAACGATACCTCTGCGGCCGGTCTGTTTCAGGTACTGAAGGGTTTCCTCGCCTTTTTTCTCGATGTCTTTATGTACGGCAGCCAGTTCCTCCCAAGCCTTATGGGCAGCTTCTTTTACCTCAGAAGCCGGGATTTTCGGGAAAATTTCCGTCAGTCTCTTGGTGACGATTTCCTCAGAAGTCAGTGCCAGGAACGGATTCATAAAGGTAATAGACGGATCATGAAGCTCGTCTACGTTATTCTTGATGTTCTCCGCATAGGAGGTAACGATCGGGCAGTTGTAATGGTTGACTGCGTCCGGGAACTCGTTGCGCTCATAAGGGATACATGGGTAGAAAATAAAATTCACACCGTTTTTAAGCAGCCAGGTTACATGTCCGTGGGCAAGCTTGGCAGGGTAGCACTCGGATTCACTTGGAATGGACTCAATACCCAGCTCGTAGATCTTTCTGGTAGAGGTAGGGGAAAGCACTACCTGGTATTTCAGCTCTGTAAAGAAGGTGTACCAGAAAGGATAGTTCTCAAACATGTTCAGGACTCTTGGGATACCCACTTTGCCTCGGGTGGCTTTATCCGGGGAAAGCGGCTCGTAGGAGAAAATCCGCTTGTATTTATATTCGTAAAGGTTCGGAATGTGATCCTTGTTTTTCTCTTTGCCGATACCACGCTCGCAGCGGTTTCCGCTTACAAACTGGCGGCCGCCTGTGAATTTGTTAATGGTAAGACGGCAGTTGTTGGTACATCCGTGACAGTTTGCCATGGATGTGGTGTATTTCAGCTCATTGATCTTGTCAATGGAAAGCATGGTGGTCTCACGGCCTTCTGCATGATAACGCTCTTTGGCAATCAGGGCAGCACCAAAAGCACCCATGATTCCGGCGATGTCAGGACGGATGGCTTCACAGCCTGCAATACGCTCGAAGCTTCGAAGAACACCGTCATTGTAGAAGGTTCCGCCCTTTACTACAATGTGTCTGCCAAGCTCCTTGGCATCGGAAACCTTGATAACTTTGTAAAGGGCATTCTTGATAACGGAATATGCAAGACCGGCAGAGATATCAGCTACGGAAGCACCTTCCTTCTGGGCCTGCTTTACCTTGGAATTCATGAATACCGTACATCTGGTTCCAAGATCGATAGGATGCTCTGCGAAGAGGGCTGCTTTGGCGAAATCCTGTACGGAATAGTTCAGGGATTTGGCAAAGGTCTCGATGAAGGAACCACAGCCAGAGGAACATGCCTCATTGAGCTGTACACTGTCAACGGTCTGGTTACGGATATTGATACACTTCATATCCTGACCACCGATATCCACGATACAGTCAACCTCCGGATCAAAGAAAGCGGCTGCGTAATAATGGGAGACTGTCTCTACCTCTCCCTCGTCCAAAAGCAGAGCGGCTTTCATCAGGGCCTCACCGTAACCGGTGGAGCAGGAGAATGCGATATGGGCATCCTCCGGGAGAAGACTGTAGATCTCCTGAATGGAACGGATGGCAGTCTTAAGGGGACTTCCGTTATTATTGCTGTAGAAGGAGTAAAGCAGGGTACCGTCCTCACCTACTACAGCGGTTTTTGTAGTGGTGGAACCGGCATCGATTCCCAGATAACAGTTGCCGTGATACTGGGAAAGCTCGCCCTTCTTCACCTGATAAGCACTCTGGCGCTTGTTAAATGCTTCATAATCCTCCTGGGTGGCAAAAAGCGGCTCCATACGCTCCACCTCGAAGTCCATCTTAATGGAATTCTTCAGCCGGTCCTTCATATCGGTAAGAGATACGGTCACCTCATCTTTGGCATTCATGGCAGAACCCATGGCTGCGAAAAGGTGGGAATTCTCAGGTGTGATGGCGTGCTCGTCATCCAGCTTCAGGGTACGGATAAATGCGGCCTTCAGCTGATCCAGGAAATGAAGGGGACCGCCAAGGAAAGCTACATGTCCGCGGATCGGTTTCCCACAGGCAAGGCCGGAGATGGTCTGGTTTACCACTGCCTGGAAAATGGAAGCGGAAAGGTCTTCCTTGGTAGCACCGTCATTGATCAGTGGCTGGATATCAGTCTTGGCAAATACACCACAGCGGGCTGCGATGGGGTAAAGTGCCTTATAGTTCCTGGCATATTCATTCAGTCCGGTGGCGTCTGTCTGAAGCAGGGATGCCATCTGGTCGATGAAAGAACCGGTACCGCCGGCACAGATACCATTCATACGCTGTTCGATATTACCGCCCTCGAAATAGATGATCTTGGCGTCCTCGCCGCCCAGCTCGATGGCTACGTCTGTCTGCGGTGCGATCTTCTGAAGGGAAGTGGATACTGCAATAACCTCCTGGACAAAAGGAACGCCCAGGTGATTGGCAAGGGTCAGACCGCCGGAACCGGTGATCACCGGGTGCAGGGTAAGCTCGCCAAGCTTCTCATAGGCTTTCTCAAGAAGCTCTGCCAGAGTCTCCTGGATGTTGGCGAAATGACGCTGGTAATCTGCAAAAAGCAGAGTGTCATTCTCGTCAAGTATTGCAATTTTGACAGTGGTGGAACCGATGTCAATTCCTAATGTATATTTATTGCTCATGTAAAAAATATGCCTCCTCGTTTGTGCTTGCAAATGCCGGACAAAGGCGGCTAAAAGCCTGTTTATCTGACATTCGTGTGGGATGAAAAAATCCCCAAACTTTCTTATTTATATGTAGTGTTTTTGAGTGAAGATATTCCGTAGTATTATACGATACAGGACATTAAATGGCAATGTAAAAGTTTAACAAGGATTCTCGCACAAAGTGTTGAATTTTCGGTTATTTCGGGCTATAATAGATAAAGCTTTGTGCCTGAACAGACATCGGGCTTTTGTTAAGATGAAATTTTCCAGTTTTACGATAAAAGAAAGGATATGTATATGGCGAAATATACACTTATGAAAACAGAAGGCCGCGCCAAGCGTGCCCAGTTTGAGACTGTACACGGAACCATCCAGACCCCTGTGTTTATGAACGTAGGAACGGTTGGTGCCAGTAAGGGGGCTGTATCCACCATGGATCTGAAGGACATCGGGCCTCAGGTGCAGCTTTCCAATACTTACCATCTTCATGTGCGGACAGGAGATAAGCTGATCAAGGAGTTCGGCGGACTTCACAAGTTTATGGTCTGGGACAGACCGATCCTTACGGACTCCGGCGGCTTCCAGGTATTTTCCCTGGCAGGCCTGCGCAAGATCAAAGAAGAAGGCGTCTATTTCCAGTCCCATATTGACGGACATAAGATCTTCATGGGACCGGAGGAGAGTATGCAGATCCAGTCCAATCTTGGCTCTACCATTGCTATGGCTTTTGATGAATGTCCAAGCAGTGTAGCCAGCAGGGAATATGTACAGAATTCTGTAGACCGTACCACCAGATGGCTGGAGCGTTGTAAAGCCGAGATGGCAAGACTGAACAGCCTGCCGGATACGGTAAATAAAGAGCAGCTGCTTTTCGGAATCAACCAGGGCGCGATTTATGAAGATATCCGTATCGCACATGCGGACACTATTTCGAAGCTGGATCTGGACGGCTATGCAGTTGGTGGTCTTGCAGTTGGGGAAACCCATGAGCAGATGTATCACATTCTGGATGAGGTCGTACCTCATCTGCCGCAGGATAAGCCGACTTATCTTATGGGGGTTGGTACTCCTGCAAATATTCTGGAGGGTGTTGCAAGAGGAATCGATTTCTTTGACTGCGTTTACCCAAGCCGTAACGGACGCCATGGTCATGTCTACACCAATCATGGCAAGCTGAATCTGTTTAACGCCAAGTATGAGCTGGATCCCAAGCCGATCGAAGAGGGATGCCAGTGTCCGGCCTGCCAGCATTACAGCAGAGCTTATATCCGCCACCTTCTGAAGGCGAAGGAGATGCTTGGAATGCGTCTTTGTGTGCTTCATAATCTGTATTTCTACAATCACATGATGGAAGAGATCCGGGATGCATTAGATCAGGGGAATTTCGCAGAATATAAGGAAATGCGCCTGGCTGGTTTTGAAGAGGGGAAAATCAACAGCAGATACAGCAAATGATAATATGCTTTCCGAAATAAATATAAAAAATCGCAAAACCACTTGAAGAATCAAGGCTTTTTGTGTATTATATACTATAATGCGCTGGTGAGGGAGCGGATGGATTTACCAGATACGTTCCTGCATACCCGGCGGGAGGACCAGAAGAGGCAGGAAGCCCCTTCGGCTAAGTAAGAAACAGGAGGATTAGCAAATGGACGCATCAAGCGGAATGAGTATGGGATTTACCATCGTATGGCTGGTTGTACTTTTCGGTATTATGTATTTTCTGATGATCAGACCTCAGAAGAAAGAGCAGAAGAGAGTACAGGCTATGCTCAGTGATATGGCTGTAGGTGACAGCATTGTAACCACAAGCGGTTTCTACGGTGTCATCATTGACATGACAGAAGAAGACGTGATCGTAGAGTTCGGTAACAATAAGAACTGCCGTATCCCTATGAGAAAACAGGCAATCGCCGAAGTTGAGAAAGCAGAGCAGGCTTCTGCATAATCAGAGCGTGCACGGTCTGGATTTTTTTGAATATGTTTAAGAATGGCTTCACTCGTGTAAGAGTGAGGCTTTTCTTTTTATTACGGTATTATTTAATTGCATCTTTATTCAAAGAATAGTATGTCTTTGCATAAATCACTTTAATATTTGCATAAATCACTTTATATAAGATGGAAAACGACAGTTTTTTACTTTAATAGGTTGAAATCTGAAAGAAAGTGCGTTATTATAATAACAATTACCCATTGATGTCAGGAGAGACGCGGAAATTCCCACTGGCATTCAGGAACAAAGGAGAGGAAATTATTATGAATTACAATATTTCGTTGATTCCAGGTGACGGTATCGGCCCGGAAATCGTTGCAGAAGCTAAGAAAGTTCTGGATAAAGTGTGCGAGAAATATGGACACAGCTTTTCCTATTCTGAGGTACTTCTTGGCGGAGCTTCCATTGATGTACATGGAGTACCGCTTACAGACGAGGCAATTGCCACAGCAAAGGCTTCTGATGCAGTTCTTATGGGTTCCATCGGCGGTGATGCCAAGACATCCCCATGGTACAAGCTGGAGCCATCCAAACGTCCGGAGGCAGGTCTTCTGGCCATCCGTAAGGCACTGAATCTTTTTGCAAATCTCCGTCCTGCATATTTATACAATGAGCTTCGCGCAGCATGCCCTCTTCGTGACGAGATCATCGGAGACGGCTTCGACATGATCATTGTCCGTGAGCTGACAGGCGGTCTTTACTTCGGAGAGAGAAAGACAGTAGAAGAGAATGGAGTGACGAAAGCAATTGACACCCTTTCCTATAATGAAAATGAGATCCGCAGAATTGCCATCAAGGCATTCGACATTGCCATGAAGCGCCGCAAGAAAGTGACAAGCGTTGACAAGGCAAACGTTCTGGATTCCTCCAGACTGTGGAGAAAAGTAGTAGAAGAAGTAGCGAAGGATTATCCGGAAGTTACTCTTGAGCACATGCTGGTTGACAACTGTGCCATGCAGCTTGTAAGAGATCCGAAACAGTTCGACGTGATCCTTACAGAGAATATGTTCGGTGACATTCTTTCTGACGAGGCAAGTATGGTTACCGGTTCCATCGGAATGCTTTCCTCTGCAAGCCTGAATGAGACCAAGTTTGGTCTTTACGAGCCAAGCCACGGTTCCGCACCTGACATTGCAGGACAGAATAAGGCCAACCCAATCGCGACCATCCTTTCCGCAGCTATGATGCTTCGTTTCTCCTTAGATCTGGACGAGGAAGCAAATGCTGTTGAAGCAGCAGTACAGAAGGTTCTCACAGCCGGCTACCGCACAGGCGACATTATGTCTGAGGGATGCACTCTGGTTGGAACGAAAGAGATGGGCGACCTGATCGCGAAGGAAATCTGATAGGAATATAGTTATAAATAATTATGTATAGAATGATTTATCAGCACTTTCCCGGTGCTGAAGAATAAAGGAGATTCAGGATATGAGAAGTGACGCAGTAAAAAAAGGCTCACAGCAGGCACCTCACCGTTCCCTGTTTAATGCCCTTGGAATGACAAAAGAAGAAATGGAGCGCCCGTTAGTTGGTATCGTATGCTCTTATAACGAAATCGTACCAGGCCATATGAACCTGGATAAAATCGCCCAGGCTGTCAAGCTTGGTGTAGCAATGGCTGGCGGAACACCAGTCATGTTCCCGGCAATCGCTGTCTGTGATGGTATTGCAATGGGACACATCGGTATGAAATACTCTCTGGTAACAAGAGACCTGATCGCAGATTCCACAGAGGCAATGGCACTGGCTCACCAGTTTGATGCCCTTGTTATGATCCCGAACTGTGACAAGAACGTACCGGGACTTCTGATGGCAGCAGCCAGAATCAATGTTCCTACCGTATTCGTAAGTGGCGGTCCTATGCTGGCCGGTCATTTAAACGGACATAAGACAAGCCTTTCCAGTATGTTTGAGGCTGTAGGAGCTTACGCAGCAGGCAAGCTTACCGAAGAAGGCCTTACCGAGTGCGAGAATAAAACATGTCCTACCTGTGGCTCCTGTTCCGGTATGTATACTGCAAACAGCATGAACTGCCTGACAGAAGTACTTGGTATGGGACTGAAAGGAAACGGAACCATTCCGGCTGTTTATTCCGAGCGTATCCGTCTTGCAAAACACGCAGGAATGCAGGTAATGGAAATGTACCGCCGCAACATCCGTCCGAGAGACATTATGACAAAAGAGGCTATTTTAAATGCCCTTACCGTAGATATGGCACTTGGATGCTCTACAAACAGTATGCTTCATCTTCCGGCCATCGCACATGAGATCGGCTGGGATTTCGATATCAGCTTTGCAAATGAGATCAGTGCAAAGACTCCGAACATCTGTCATCTGGCACCGGCAGGCCCGACTTACATGGAAGACCTGAATGAGGCCGGCGGTGTATATGCAGTTATGAATGAGCTGAACAAGAAGGGACTCCTTCACACAGAATGCATGACTGTAACAGGCAAGACAGTAGGCGAGAACATCAAAGACTGTGTAAATCTGAACCCGGAAGTTATCCGCCCAATTGACAATCCATACAGCACCACAGGCGGACTTGCTGTACTTCGTGGTAACCTTGCACCAGATGGAAGCGTAGTAAAACGTTCCGCAGTTGTTGCTGAAATGATGGTTCACGAAGGTCCTGCAAGAGTATTTGACTGTGAGGAAGACGCAATTGCAGCAATCAAAGGCGGTAAGATCGTAGAAGGTGACGTTGTAGTCATCCGTTACGAGGGACCGAAGGGTGGCCCTGGTATGAGAGAAATGCTGAACCCGACCTCTGCAATCGCAGGTATGGGACTTGGTTCTTCTGTAGCTCTTATCACAGACGGACGTTTCAGTGGTGCATCCAGAGGTGCTTCCATCGGACACGTTTCACCAGAGGCAGCAGTTGGCGGTCCGATTTCCCTGGTAGAAGA
>JAQXQS010000183.1 GCA_029101305.1 Clostridia bacterium
CTCTGAAACATCCGAACTGGGTAATGGGACAGAAGATTACGGTAGACTCCGCTACACTGGTAAACAAAGGCCTGGAGGTTATGGAGGCGAAATGGCTGTTTGATGTGGATCTGGATCATATTCAGGTGGTGGTCCAGCCGAAAAGCATTATTCATTCCATGGTGGAATTCAAGGATGGTGCTGTTATGGCACAGCTTGGAACTCCGGATATGCGTCTTCCTATCCAGTATGCTCTCTACTATCCGGAACGCAGATATCTGGACGGAGAAAGGCTGGATTTCCATCAGTTGAAAGAGATTACCTTCGAGGATCCGGATATGGATACTTTCCTGGGACTTCCTATGGCGATGGAAGCTGCCAGGAAGGGCGGCAGTATGCCTACTGTATTTAACGCAGCGAATGAGCTCGCTGTTAAAAAGTTTTTGCAGGAAAAAATTGGATTCCTGGATATTTATGACATTATTGCACAGTCTATGGAGAGACATAAAGTGGTTGCCAATCCAGACCTGGAGGAGATACTGGCTGTAGAAGACGAGACTTATAAATGGATTGAAAGCAGGTGGTAGGTTGAAGATCATTCTGGCAATTTTAATTTTTAGTGCGATCATTCTTTTTCACGAACTAGGACACTTTTTGCTGGCGAAAAAAAGCAAGATCGTGGTAAACGAGTTTTCCCTTGGTATGGGACCAAGAATCTTAAGTACTGTAAAAAATGGCACCAGGTATTCCCTGAAGCTTTTGCCTCTTGGCGGATCCTGCGCCATGATGGGGGAAGATATGGAGGATGAAGCACCAGGAACCTTCAATGGTGCGCCAATCTTGGGAAGAATTGCTACGGTGGCAGCAGGACCTGTTTTTAACTTTATCCTGGCATTTGTACTGACTGTGATCATTGTTTCGCTGGTCGGATACGATCCTGCTGAGGTTACAAGCGTAGGAAGTGGTTCTACAGTGGCTGAGGCGGGGCTTAAAGAAGGCGATATTATCAAAGAATACCAGGGTTATCATATCGATCTGGCAAGAGATTTATATTTGTATATGTATTTGAACAGTCTTCAGGAAGATGAGACTGTCAATATGACGGTTGAACGTGACGGTAAAGATATTGAATTGTCATTTAAACCGGATGTACAGGTGAGATATCTTCTTGGCTTTAACCGGAAAGATACAGAATCTCTGGAGGTGGAGTCTCTGATTCCTGGAATGGGATTGTCTGAGACAGGTGTTGAGCCGGGGGATGTGATTACGTCCATTAATGGCACAAAGCTGGAAAATGCAGATGATTATAATGCTTATCTTGCAGAACATCCGCTTACGGGAGAGACGGTTACCGTTACCTATGAGCGCAATGGGCTGGAATATACTACAGATGTGACACCGAAAGAATACCGGACTCCGGTACTGGATTTCTCCTATAACCTGGCATATACCAAGGCAAAGGGATTTGGAGTACTGAAATATGGAGTTCTGGAAGTGAAATATCTGATCCGGTCTACCTTGCTTAGTCTGAAAGAACTTCTTACAGGTGGACTTGGAATGAAGGATTTGAGTGGTCCGGTGGGCGTGGTAGATGCAATTGGCAGCACTTATGAAGAAAGTAAGAGTGAAGGTATGCTGGCAATCTGGGTAAATATGCTCTATATGGCGGCTCTTTTGTCTGCAAATCTTGGAGTTATGAACCTGCTTCCTCTGCCTGCGCTGGATGGCGGACGCCTTGTATTTCTGATCATTGAGGCAATCCGCAGGAAGCCGGTGAACAGACAGGTAGAAGGTATGATTCATTTCGCTGGTCTGATGGTGCTTATGCTATTAATGGTAGTGGTAATGTATAATGATATTTTGAAGATTTTTTAGGCATAAAGGTCAATTGAAAAACGAAGGAACTGCAAAAAGAGACTGTGCAAATTAATATGCATGGTCTTTTTTTATGTAATAGGAAATTCCGTTGGAATCTCCTATTACATAAAAAGCCCTGCCGGGCAGGATCCAGAAGCGGCAGAGAGGCAGATTCACGGATTTGTGTAAAAGAAGAAACATAAAGCACATAGTAATAAAAACTATATAACGGCGTAAATAAAAACAAAAAATATTGACATCAAAACAAGAATACTTTATACTAAAATAGTTTTAAAATAAAACTAAATTAACATATGGAGGAATTTGTTTTGGATAGAGTGAATAAAAACTGTTTAAAAAGTCTGAAGATTGGTGATATGGTGGCAGAGCTTCCTATTATTCAAGGCGGAATGGGAGTGGGAATCAGTAGAAGTTCTCTTGCAGGAGCTGTGGCGGCAGAAGGGGGAGTGGGAATCATTTCCACAGCTCAGATCGGATACGATGAAGAAGGGTTCGAGAAAGACCAGGCAGGATGTAACTTAAGAGCGATCAGGAAACATATTTTAAAAGCCAGGGAGATTGCCCATGGAAGAGGATTGATCGGCGTGAATATCATGGTTGCGCTGAAGCATTATAAAGAACATGTTAAGGAAGCTGTTGCATGTGGTGCAGATTTGATCATCAGTGGTGCTGGGCTGCCTATGGAATTGCCGCAGCTGGTGCCAGAGGTATGCCGGACTAAGATTGCCCCTATTGTTTCATCGAAAAGAGCTGCCAATCTGATCCTGAAAATGTGGGCACACCGCTATAAACGGACGGCGGATCTTATTGTAATTGAAGGCCCGGAAGCAGGTGGACATCTGGGATTTTCAAATGAGCAGCTGGAACATATGGAAAATTTGGATTTTGATCAGGAAATCCGGGATATTATTTCCTGTAAAAAAGAATATGAAAAGAAGTTTGGAAAAAAGATTCCGGTAGTAGTAGCTGGCGGGATTTTTGACCGTAAGGATATCGACCATGTGATGGAACTTGGAGCAGATGGTGTGCAGATCGCAAGCAGGTTTGTAGCAACAAAGGAATGTGATGCTGCAGAGGAATATAAGCAGGCATATGTGAATGCCAAAGCAGAAGAAATCCAGATTATCCAAAGCCCTGTGGGGATGCCTGGAAGAGCGCTTAGAAATGGTTTTGTCAGGACTGTGGAGAATGGAAAGATTCCAGTGAAGAAATGTTATAATTGCCTGGAAAAATGCAATCCTGCCACGGTTCCGTACTGTATTACGAAGGCTCTGATGGATGCAGTAAAAGGGGATGTGGAAAATGGACTGATTTTCTGTGGGGCAAATGTGGGAAGAATTAAAGAAATTGTGACTGTAAAAGAGTTAATGGGGGAATTGGTGGGAAAATAGAAGGAGAGACAGAGTTGACGTAACTTTAAGAGCAGTGGCATGTCACGGATTTGTGACATGCCATATTTGTGGGAATGGACTACTTTGAAGTGGACGGTTTTATTGCAATTCCGCAATCCGTGTAACCCCTACATAGATTTCCTGAATCTTGTACCAGGTTGGATAATCTACGATTCCGGTTTCCGGGAGGCCGAAAATGTTCTGGAATTTTCGGACGGAAGTCTGAGTCTGGGCACCATAGATGCCATCCGGATTTACCTTTGGAAGAGCCGGATAAGCCTGGCTGATGGCATTTAACTGCTCCTGGAGCTGCAGCACTTTGTTTCCGGAAGCACCGATGTCAAGATCGTAACCTGGCCAGGAGGAAGGAATACCAGATACCTCTTCAGCTACGTTGATGTACATGTCATTTCCGTAAAAATACCGCAGAATCTCAATGGCAGAGTATCCCTGGTCGCCTAACCGTTTGCTTCCCCACTGTGTCATCCATCCCCGGTCACGGCACTGGACGCGTTCGCCGTCACAATACTGGGTAAGGATAGGCTGTCGGACATTAGGACGGGATAAATAGTTTTCGAAAAGTTCATCTACAATGCGGTCAATGGAGTCAAAAATGTTGCGGCCGCGGATCCATTTGTGGTCATAGGCGGTGGAAGAGGTGATGGTGTAGTCTTTGCCTTTGTTGCGATACCATTCAGTGTACACACGGTTTAATGTAAAAGACATAATCGCCAGCACGTTGGCACGGATGGTGTCGTCGGGCCAGGTTGCATAGATTTCACTGCTGGCGACATTTTTGATGTAATCCCGGTAGCGGACATAATAGTTGGAGGCAGAATTATCTCCAACCGGACCATCGTGGACCACAATATATTCTGGAATAACTACTTTGCTGAGAACAATTTCCCCAGTTTCGTTTATCGGTTTTATCTCAGCTTCCTGTATTTTTGGTGGATATTCATAAAAAAGGGTGTGAGGCGGGATGACAACCCTGTTGTCGGAGGCAGAGGTTTGCCTGGGGTTCAGAAGGACGGGCTGTTTGGCAAGTACTGCAGGCAGAACTTCAGTACCAGCTATTTCTTCCTGGTGGAAATCTTCGGCTTCGATCTGCATGGAGTATTCTGCATAAGGCTGCGCCTCCTCAGATGCATTGAGGCTGTATTCGAGAGGAGGGGTTTTCAGCTGAAGGACAGGAGTGTTTCCGGAGGAATCGGTACGGACCTCTTCGATCACACTGTCCGGATCTCCTGTATAAGAAATACGGACAAGTGCATTTTCTACTGGGCGGTTATCAGCTTCAGAACGCACGGTTATCTGCAAAGTTCCCTGATCAACGTTTTCCTGCTGTACATGTAAGTCTTTTTTATAATACATGGAGAACCTCGTAAAAACTCTTCTGAGTATTATATGCAGAAAATAAAATAGTGTGAATTCCTGTGCGCAAAATGAACCGTAACTGTTATGGAAAAATAATGAGTATAATTTTATAAAAGGGTGGTTTGTAGTAATAAAATTGTATTATAATTTATTAGAGCGTGTTTGAAAAAGGCTTTCTGCAAAATCTCCCGCAAAGTGGGGCGTGCAGATTGCAGGAATGATTTTGGGGGCAGGCTCTAGTGAAGAATCAGATTCAGTATGGATATAGAACGGATAAAAGAAGAGTTCTGAATAACAGTTCAAAAGTAAGGAAAAAGAAGAACTTTGAACAACAGTTCTGTAGAACAGACTGCAGAACTGTCCTGAGTGTGATTTTTCATATATAAAAAAGGAAAGGTACGAAAGAGGGAAAAGGATGAAACACTTAAGAAAACGGATCACAGGTTATTTTTTGACTCTTGTGCTGATTCTGGCAGGAGTTCTGTTTACAGGAAGTGAGAAGACAGTTCAGGCATCTGGTGGTGATATGGCGGTTCATTTCCTGGATGTGGGACAGGGATTGGCGATTCTTGTACAGTCAGATGGACAGAATCTGTTGTACGACGGAGGTCCCAGGACTGCTTCCAGCTATGTAGTTTCTTATTTACAGAATGAACAGGTATCGGAAATTGATTATCTGATTTCATCTCATTATGATGAAGATCATGTAAGTGGGCTGATCGGATGCCTGAATGCTTTTAAGGTAGACAACGTGATCGGAGCTGATTATGTCCACGATTCCAATTTATATGATTCTTTTATGGATAGTGTGGCCGCACAGGGTCTTGAGGTACAGCACCCGGCCGTTGGAACACAGTATGAGTTTGGAACTGGTGAATTTACGATTCTTTCCCCGAAAGAGATCAGTAAAGAAAGCAATGCCAATTCAGTGGCAATTAAGCTGACAAACGGGGAGAACAGTTTTATTTTTACCGGAGATGCAGATCATAACAGTGAAGCGGATATGGTGTCATCTGGAATTGATCTGGCTTGTGATGTATTAAGTGTTGGGCATCACGGATCTGCCACTGCTACAAGCTGGGATTTCCTTCAGGCTACAGTGCCGGAATTTGCAGTCATCAGCTGTGGTGCGGGAAATATGTATGGACATCCGGATGCGGATACTATGGAAAAGTTATCTGATATGGGAATCCAGGTGTACCGTACAGATAAGCAAGGGACAATCATAGCGCTGTCAGATGGAAGTTCTATTTCCTGGAACATGGAGCCTTGTAACGATTATACGTCTGGGGATGGCAGTGGCTCTGCACAGAGCTCTGGAGAAGCAGGATTTTCGTCTGAATCCGGGCAAAGCAGCGGCCAGGAAACAGAAGATTCTTCTGTAAATGCTTCTGAACCGGCTGGACAGAATGACAGCCAGGAAGAAATGGTATGGATCTCTGCTACCGGAAGCAAATACCATAGCATTCCGGACTGTGGAAACATGAATCCGGATAAAGCATATCAGGAGCCGGTTTCGCAGGCAGAAGCCCAGGGCTATGAGCCTTGTAAAAAATGTTTCTAAGTTTGCGGTTAAGCGGGTAAACAGATTTTTTTACAGATAATAAAAAGGGATGTTCGAAAAAATGGTGCATGAAAAATTTTAACTATATTTCGGATTATCCCTTTTTTATTTTGGCGAATTCTGTTATACTAAAGTGTATGCTTAAAAGAACGTAAACAATGCAAAATAAATTGGTGGTGTAAAATTAGTGAGTGAACAAAAAAGAGTTATTTTTACGAAGGAGGAACTGGCGGCCAAAGTGAAGGTTCCAGCAATTGTGGAACAGGATCTGAAGCGCATTATCAGTGACCGTCTGGAACAGTGCGGACTATATTACAGGGTTTTTTCCAGAATTAAGACAGCATCCTCCATGGCTCATAAATTTGCTCTGAAGGATTATGGTGCGGAGAATAAGAAGCTGCAGGATCTGGTGGGTGTCCGTATCAATTTGTATTTTGATGATGATGTTGAGATCTGTCAGAATATTGTAGAAAATACTTTCGATGTGATTGGCTGGTCTACCTCTGAGCGAAGCGAGGAAGAATTCAAGCCGACTAAGTTAAACGGAGTGTGCCGGCTTCCGGAATATCTGAAATCAGAGATTTCGCCGGAAACCTGGGATATGTATATTGATGACACCTTTGAAATACAGATTAAGACTATGTTTTTCGAAGGATGGCATGAGATCGAGCATGATATGCGTTATAAGGGAGAGGAGCTCTGGAAAAATTATAAGGGCTTTTCCCGGTATTTTAACAGTATCCTGGCGACACTGGAGCTTTGTGACAAGTCTATGGTTACCTTGTTCGAAGATCTTGGACATTCTCTTTATAAATCTGGCAGATGGAGTGATATGATCAAGAGTCATTTCCGCCTGAAGCTGGGCGAGGGACAGCTTTACCCGGAGGTTGCCAAGCTGCTTGATGAGGACTGCGATCTGCAGGTGGAAAATCTGGCGAAGCGTATTTATAAGACCAGTAAGCAGACCTTGGTTGACCAGCTGCTCCACCGGAGCCGTAAGGTGCCGATCAATGTAAATACGATCATTGCTCTTCTGAATGACAGCCAGTTCCATGACAGCCGTCTGACGGCGATTTTTAAGGAACGGGATGTATATAATGATGGCCGTGAGGAGAGCCTTGGAGAATCCTGGCACTATGAGATGAAGCCGCTTATCAGGAATAATGTATTCCAGATGTGTACGAAGGTGGATGGAAGCCGGTTGAAAGATGACAGGCCGGCTTCTGCTACGGAGATTTTTCATCAGGCAGCAGATAGTATTTACAGCTGGATAGTTGGCAAATATGGCGGATTATTTAAGAAAATGCCGCAGAAGACCAGTACTTACCATGGCGATATCCTGGCATATCACGTGGCTGTAAATTATGATCCGGATAACCGGCGCCTGAATATGCATGTAAGGCATATGGATATGGAGGTTGGCGGGCGGATCTGGTATTCCGAGGCCGGACTGGAGGTCTCCCGTCAGGAGGAAGTGATCCTGAAGGTCTGCAACGGATATGCCCAGCCAGAGAGGGAACACACGATCCAGGATCCTGGAGTTACTTTCTTCAGTTATCCCGGTTATTATAAGACGATCGTTGATAATATCGGAATTGTAAATGGAATCGAATGCTCCAACAGAAGAAGGATTTTGCGGGAAGATATGTTTGGAAATCTGCTGGCTGCGCTGAAAGACAGCGGCAGGTTATTCCCGGTTGTAGTAATCGTTTCAAGGGAGACTTCGGATGGAATGATGGATGAAGAATGGCTTGGACAGTTCCGCGTATCGGATTTTACAAGAACTGTATGGCGGTATGCCCATGTGTTCACAGCCCATGAGAGTGTGGGAAAGAAGTTCCTGAAGCTTGCTGGGATTGATCTGCGGCAGATCGATGACATTCCAAGACTTTATATTTTCTGGCCAGGTGGGGATGTGGATGATTACGGCCCGGAGGATGTGACCAACTGTAGTTTTGGACGTCATCTGGAGGCCAGAGGCGATGCCCGTACTTATGATATTGTCCGTGGAGGGCAGGCATTCTATCATAAGATCGTCACTGATTTAAGAGAGTGGAATATTTCAGCAGATATGTGGGAAGGCTTTAAGCTGGAGACGGTGACTGAATTGCCGAAATGATGCATGCTGCAGGTTGTGGAGAGAGCCGTAACACGCCACCATGTATGTGGAATACAACCGATAGAATACAATCGACAGAAAAAAGAAAATTGACAAATATTCCAGAGTGACATATAATGTATTTAACAAGAGAACCGTTGGTCAGTGCACACCTGACCGCCGGATAAAGTAAATACTTAAAAATAGCGCCTTACTTTATCAGAGCAGGGGCGCTATTTTTTATGCAAAAAAGCAATAACAAGAGTTATGACTGCACAAAGCATAATTACAAAAGTAAATAAATCACTGTATGTAACCATATTGTATTATTTAAAGAGCAAGGGAAAATATGTGAAAAAAGAAAATAGAGATAAATAAAAAATGCGGAAGATGGGACTTGAACCCACACGAGCGCAATGCTCACAAGATCCTTAGTCTTGCTCGTCTGCCAGTTCCGACACTTCCGCATATCGCATTTCACAGAGATAAAATCTCTTCGCGATCAGATATTAAATTGTAACTACATGTAAGTAGTACATGCGGAAGATGGGACTTGAACCCACACAAGCGCAATGCTTACAAGATCCTTAGTCTTGCTCGTCTGCCAGTTCCGACACTTCCGCATACCGCATTTCACAGAGATGAAATCTCTTCGCGATAAAATATGAAAT
>JAQXQS010000184.1 GCA_029101305.1 Clostridia bacterium
CGAAACACTCCGCTAAAAAACATTTACCGGATATGGCTGCCTGATAAAACCTGCCACCGGCAACTTTTATTCAGTTTTGAATAAAACCACAGCCCCATAAAAGACAAATTCAAATCATACACCATCACAGAAAGGAGGTTCCTGCCTATGGCGATTTACCATATGGAAGCCAAAGTTGTCAGCCGAGGCTCCGGGCGGTCTGCTGTTGCCGCTTCCGCCTATATGAGCTGCAGCCGGATGTACAATGATTATGATGGCATCCAGCATGACTATACCCGAAAACACGGGCTTGTGTATCAGGAAGTATTGCTTCCACCAATGGCTCCACCTGAATGGAAGAACCGGGAGCAGCTCTGGAATGCTGTGGAAGCTGCTGAAAAAACAAAAGACAGCCGACTGGCAAGAGAATTTGTTGTGGCTCTTCCCATAGAACTGGATACCGACAGCAATATCTCTCTCCTTCGAGATTTTATTCAAAAGAACTTTGTAGATCTGGGAATGTGTGCCGACTTTGCCATCCACGATACTGACGGTCACAACCCTCATGCACACATTCTTCTTACTGTCCGTCCATTAAACGAAAACGGGACATGGCAGTATAAAACAGAAAAAGAATATCTTTGTATAAAGGATGGTAAGGAAAAAGGATTTACTGCCGCAGAATTTAAAGAAGCACAAAAGGAAGGATGGGAGAAACAATACCGCTATCAGGCAGGCAAGAAGAAAATATATCTGACTCCATCTGCAGCACTTGAAAAAGGATATGAGCGTGTGGACAAGCATCCGAAAAGCACCCGATACGGCAGGCAAAATCCTGTTTCCGAGAAATGGAACAGTGAGGGGCAAATCTGTCTCTGGAGAGAAAATTTGGCAGAGGCTGTAAATAAAATGCTTGCCCAAAATCAGATACACGCATCCATCGATCACCGCAGCTTTGCGGATCAGGGAATCACCGAACAGCCTAGCATTCATGAGGGCTATATTGCTCAGAATATGGAAAAGAAAGGTATGATATCCGACCGCTGTGAGATCAACCGCCAGATTCGTGCCGATAATAAAATGCTCCGGGAATTAAAAGCACAGGTTGCAAAACTGGCGCAGGCTGTGGAAAGGTCTATTCCTGTCATTGCAGAAACGATGGAAGCCATCCGAAATCATATGATTTTTACTCAATATCATTTGCTTCACAATGAAATGCAAAAAGAAATGATCCATGACTGGCTGGAGCATTTTCATCCTATCCTGGATAAATACAACAACGTTAAGAAAAAACTCAAAGCCAAGATTGCCGAAAAAAAAGAACTGAATTTACAGAAGGGTAAAACCAGTATTCTGAATCCTATCCAGCATATAAAATTGAATCAACAGCTTACCACCGTAACGGAAGAAATCGAAGAACTGAAATCTCGCAAAGAGCAGCTCATATTTCAGGCAGAATGTTCCACAGATAAAGACATGACCAATCTTTCCAAGAAATATGACCAGATGAACAAGAATCTGGAAATACTGGATTCTCAGGATACCACCCTCAAAGCAAAGCTCAAAAAAGATGCAGCGGTTTTCCGTAAGGAATCATTTCTTCCGGAACCAGGTCAATATCTTGAATTATTGGACACCCGAATCCAGATCCGTCCAGATTTTCAGAATAAGCTTATCGACCAACTCAAAACAACTTTTGGTAAGTATTATGACTATCACCGCCGTGACATTGCAACCGAAGAGGTAGATTATCTTAATGTGGAAGATCCTGATTCTTTCTCTTATCGGGCATGGGAACTGAAATATCAGCGAAAACAGGAAATGCGAAAGAATCAGCCTGTTCGAGCGAAGAAAAAATCACATGATATGGAATTGTAATTAAACGTCTCTTTAATCCCTTATAAACTCAAAGAGCTGAACAAATGGAGTTTTTCATCCTACTTGTTCAGCTCTTGGTTTACCTGTAAATCAATTCATTTAACACAATCTTCTCCGCAGCATTTCGGATATTATTTATAGCTCCAATCCACGCCATCTGGTCACGAGCTTTCAGTTCTTCCGTAATTCCCTGCTTCTCCATCATCTGACGCACCAGAATATCCATCCTCTCCTGTGCCTCATCGTCCAAAGTATTCAGATGTTCCACCAATCTGTCTTCCAGCATATACAGTGAATACATTGCCGGACGATGCTCTTTCAGATATGTTCTCCGCATCATTCCATATTTCCCATAATGCGGTTCTTCATCTGTACTGACAAGATTCGGATAGTAAATTCCATCTGCTCCCAGTGTGTAGGTTCCACCCATTTTTTCAAATGTGCTTTTCATGTGCCATTCCTCCTTGAAATCAGCGATGTCTTTTCTTAAATCATCGCAAAATATTTCAGGGCAACCTTGATAGCATCTTCTTTCTCTTTCGGGCATTGCGGAACTCTTGCATTTTCTGATTTTGGAAGATTATAGTTTTCTCCCACTTCGATTCCACATTTGCGTTTCACCTGAGAAATATATAAACTTGAAACCTTCAAGCCAAATTCTTTCAGCACATAATCTTTGATTTCCTGATAGGTTGCTTTCAACTCAGCACTGGTTGCATCCAGCTCATCCAGGTCTAAGTCGATCTCTATCGTGTCATCCGGTCTTTGTTGGGACAAAAGAACAACCGTCTCAACATGCACAGTCTGCGGAAACATATCCACACAAACCGCCTTCTCCACCTTATATCCGCACCCGATCAGCATCTCCAGATCTCTGGCCAGACTCGTCGGCTTACAGGAAATATACACCATATGATCCACACCGTAATCAATAATCTTCTTCAGCGCCTTCGGATTACATCCATCCCTTGGCGGATCCAGCATAATGAGATCCGGTTTTTCCTGTATCTCATCCAGCATAGCCAGCACATCACCAGCCAGGAACTCGCAATTGTTCAGCCCGTTTAATGCAGCATTTTCTTTCCCTGCTTCTACAGCCTCCGCCACGATCTCCACACCGATCACTTTCTTAGCCACCGGTGCCAAAATCTGGGCAATAGTACCTGTTCCACTGTATAAGTCGAACACAACTTTATCTTTGGTGCTTCCCATATACTCTCTGGCAGTCTCATACAGCACCTCTGCTCCCAGAGAATTTGTCTGGAAGAAAGAGAAAGGTGTGATC
>JAQXQS010000185.1 GCA_029101305.1 Clostridia bacterium
CTTGTGTCTGAACTGCATCTATATGTTTACTATAAGTAGATGCATCATTGGTGAGCATATCTGCAGAAGCTTCTGCATAAGCAGCTCTCAAATTTGCGGCATCCGTAGCCTCTCTACTCTTCTCCAACTGACTAGTAAAAATCGGGATTGAAATAGCCACCAACACCGCGATAATAGCTACTACAATAAGCAGCTCGGCAAGTGTAAAACCTTTTTTGTTCTCTTTCGCTTTCTTAAACATTTTAAAGCCTCCTATTATTATTTTTTCATTTTTTAAGATCTCGAAGCCTCCAGGACTTCTCAGTTATCCGGCACGGCAATCTTAATAATGCCTTTGTCGCCTTCCAGCTGAAGCTTCAGGTAACCGCCTACGGATTCGATGAGATCACGCATCTTGATGATGCCTTTATCGAATTCCCGGATCAGGTGGTCCTCACAGGAATACTGAATCTTGATCAGTGTCTGCTCCTGCATGTCCCGGCAACGGATTCTTATGTAACGTCCCCGTGGGGGTGTGGTCTCGATACAATTCGCTCTGGCTGTATCAAGGGCCATGCGTACAATCTGGCAAAGCTGATTACCGGATCGATTCTCTTTAAGCTCCTGAACCTCGGCAGATATCCAGATCTCATCTGCGTCTGCTTCTGCTGCAAATCTGTTTAATACTTCATTCATCTCAGGATAGGATGTATAAAAGCATCTGTTCTGTCTCTGATTCATTCCATCGATGGCATCCAACTTCTGTACTGCCACTATCCGTCTCGCTCCTTTCTCTTAGGATGATAGCATTATAACAAATTTTTTCGGATTTGTGTACATAATGTCAATAATAGCAACATTTTTGTAGAAATTGGATTTCAGATGTCGTTTTTTACATGGTTTTTGTCATTTTTGACACTTTTTCCTATTATTTTCCCAACATCTTATCAAACATAAATTTCTCTACATCTTATCGAATATATTTCTCCTGCACTTTATCAGACGCAATTTTCCACTACATCTTCTCAAACATATAATCATAATACATTTCCCGCGCTGCCCGCTGATACTTCCGGGAAATGGGAATTTCCACCGATTGTACTACGAATTTGCCGGCTTCCATTTTTTCCACAAAATACAGACTGATGATGTAGCTCTGGTGACAGCGGAAAAACAGGCGGGCCGGAAGCTGCTGCTCCAATTCATCCAGCTTGGCATAGCTTTCGATCGTGGTGCCATCGTCCAGGTAAATTTTCACCTTGCGGTTGGCACTTTCCGCGTAAAGGATATTGCGGCAGAAAACCCTGCGGAAGCTTCCACCAGCTTCTTTCAGCATCAGAGAAGCACGGCGCTCCAGGTTTGGCTTCTGCCAGAAGAAGGTAATGCAGTTATGAAGCTCGCTTACATCAAATGGATAAAGCAGATACCCGGTTGCAAATACGGAAAAAGCTTCCGCATAGTATCTCTGGGAATCTGTAATGAAACAGATCATCACTTTCCTGTTCCGGGCGCGGACTCTCGTCGCCAGCTGCACCCCGTCTCCCTCGCGGATCAAGGTAGTGTTCAGCAACAAAATGTCAAAGGAAGAGCTATCTTCATCCACGTTTTCCAGGTAATCGTATTCATTTGTAAATTCACTTACCTGAATCTCTACATTCATCCCGGTAAGACCAGCCCGAATATATTCTCTGCGTTCTTTTGACTTTTCCACAATTGCTGCCCGCAACATAACCGGTTATCCCCCATCTTCCCCATAGTTATTATGAAAAATTTTATTTTTCAATTCTGTGTTTTTATTTCTTAATAGCTGCTATCTGCCAATTCCCCGGCGGCATCTGCAGCGGCTGACGTATCTGCCGGAAGGCCACTGTCTGCCTTTCCACCCTGCATGGTCTCATAGAATGTCGCAGTCACACCAACATTTACGCTTCCCACATTCAGGTCGTCACCTTCCCCAGCCACGTTAATATCACTTACGATGCATCTCCACTCTCCAGAGCAAAGGCTTTTCACCAGCTCTGCTGCCTTGTCATAGTTAGACGCTGAGAATGTCAGGCTGAAGGATCTGCGGATCAGATCTCCATCTCTTGTTACATCACTGAAACTGATATCGTATGTATTGGCATCCTTAAGGATCTGGTTCAGCTCATCCAGTTCCGCCTTGGAATTGTTGTAGCTGCCCATTTTTCCCAGGCCGCCGTCCTGCTCTATGGAGTCCAGCTCGCTCTGCATTCTGGACAAAGACGCTGCCTTCGTCTGTAAAAGCATCAGTTCAGTGTTCAGCTCGTCCTGCTGGCTTTTGGCCTCATTAATCGCGGTCCGGATGGGCTGGTCTACTACCACGTAGTATCCGGCTGCCAGAAGGATCAGTGTGAGCACCAGAAGCATTATTTTTTCTCTCATGGTAAAATCACGGCTCATGATTTTCATTCCTGTGCTCCTCCTTCCGCGCTGTCTCCAAATCCGTTGTCTGCTGCACTTCCATCTACTGTACCGCCTGCTGCCGCACCATCGTCTGCCGTACTGCCAGCCGCTGAACCATCTGTAACACCGCCAGCTGTCATACCGGCATCTTCCATACTTCCATCTGCCATTCCATCTGCCATTCCATCCGCTGTCACAGCCGCCTCTGCTGCATTCGCCTCCACCGTAAGCGGATCCAGCAGATAGATCACGATTTGCCCGGTTACTTTATCCGCAGCAGCTTCTGTCTCGGTATTTCCATCTGTCACCGCTGTCATCACATTGCAATAGTCCACAACCGGCTCCTGCTCCAGCTGCTGTACCAGGCTGTTGATATCGGACAGATTTTCTCCTGTCACCGGAAGAGTCAGCTGATTGCCGCTTACACTCCAGCTGCTTACTGTCACCTTCGGGAAAATCACATCTTTCATTAAATGAAGGACGTCCGGGCGGTTGAGATAACTCAGCTCGTCACTGGTCAGTCCCTGATAGGTGTAATGGGCATACGTCTCCTGAAGATCCCCGAAGCTGTCAATATAAGCCGTAATGTCATCCACCTGCTTTTGCAGCTCCGAAGCCGCGCTCTGGACTTCACTCATCTGCACCAGACGGTCTGCCACTGCAAATTTCCCAATAGCACCAGCCACCACCACAATCACACCGATTGCAGGAATGGCAACGAAATAATGCTTTTTCTTCTGGCCTGCAAGTGCCAGGTTGATCTGCTTCTTCGGCGCACGTGCAGTACGGCCAAGGGCAGTACCTGCCGCGATCATCCACAGCGAGGAGGTTTCCTCCTGATTGCCTGTCCCCATTCCCTCCAGGAGCTCACTGGCATCATGAAGCTTCACATCCAGGTTCTCCTTAAGGCTCTGGCGCAGGCTTGCTATGGAAGCACCACCTCCGCAAAGGTAAATATCTTCCAAACGGCTGTCCGGATTACTGAACTGATAGAAGTTCAGCGCACGCATCAATTCTACACTGATCTGGGAAAAAGCATCCTGACACACATCGCTGTTCACACAATCTTCGTGATTCGTAAGAAGCCAGGTATGTGCCAGATGGATGTCGATATGTAAACTGTCTGCAAGGAGCTCTTCTACCTGCTCCATGCCTCGCTCGATCACACGGGTAACCTGGTGCCTGTCCCCCTTGAAGATCAGAAGACGGCTGGATGTACTTCCCAGGTCAAGGATTCCGTATTCTCTCTCTTTGTCTGTCTCATTCTTCAATTTATAATGAAGCAGGTTCTCACAGGCGGAAACCTCCGGTGCTGCACAGGTCAGCTTCAGACCGGCCTTTCTCGCCATAAGCCGGAGATCATCCATAGCTTCAAGGGGTGCTGCGGCAGCAAGAAGCTCCATTTCCCTGCGTTCCTGGCCATCCTGATTCTCTGATACACCGGAAGCACCAAACGCCCCGGCGTTTCCAGCTGTTCCGGAACCTCCAAACGCGCCTGCACTTCCAGACGTTCCGGAGCCTCCAAACGCGCCTGCACCAGCTGTCCCTGTGCCTCCGGCCGCTCCCGCACTTCCAGAGCTCACTGAACTTCCAGATGCGTCCGGCTTCTTAGCTTTCCTGCTGCTTTTTCCGCCTTTTTTCAGCTTCTTTCCCTTCGGCATCTCCTCACTGGAGCCCCAGGAATAATCAAATGCATATTTCTTCAGTTCATCTGTAATATAATCACGGAATTCATAAGGCAGGTTATAAACCAGCTGCTCTGCCGTCATCTCCGGCATGGTCACATTACGGAGAAAGCAGATTCCTGAAGACACCACAACAGCCGCTTCTTTACAGCGGATCTTGTTCTCCTTCATGGTTTTGCGGATAAGCTCTCCTGTGGTCTCCACAGAAACGATCCTGCCATCCTTCAGAAGTCCCTCAGGCATCTGCACAGAGGCCGTCTTCTGAATGGTCTCCCCTTTCATCAGCACCAGTTTCAGCTGATCCTTTCCTATATCAATTCCAAGACATGATTTTGCCATATGTATCCTCATTTCTATGTCTCAATTTACTATGAAAGTCCTGTGCGGCAGCCATGAATCCAGCATGCTCGCATGGTGGATTTACGGATATCGCACAGGCTAGACTGTATGAGTAAGTAGGGCGATTGCCCGGATTACGAATACAGTCGGCGATTGCGGGAGCGCCATCGGCGCGGAGCAATCGACTTTCATTCATTCCCTCACAGCAATCCCATATACCAGTTCACCAGGCCGTCCCCATACAGCAGCATGGCATAAAATGCCAGCGCGATCGCAGGTCCGAATGGGATCTGGGGACTTTTCCCCTCTTTTCCACACTTCTGGATGGCTCCTGTAACAAGCCCGAGAATACAGGAAAAAAACAGAGCAAACAGGGACGCTGCCACTCCAAGGTAAAGTCCCATTACCACGAAAAGCTTCAGATCTCCGCCTCCCATGGTCTCTTTGCCAAGGATTTTATCAAAAAGCAGCACAAGAGCCAGCATAACAGCTCCATAGCCTACGCCGGAAAGTACATGGTAAAGCACATCCATTCCACTCATTCCCACAAATGGAATCGCCACGAACCAGGCGATCACCGGGATCAGCACACATCCATTTGGAATCTCGAAGATTTCCAGATCCACCAGGGAAAGACAGAACAAACAGCAGGCCAGCACCATATTGCGCACATACTCCGGGGAAAGATCGAACCGGAGAAGACTGAGCACGCTTACCAGGGCAAAAAACAGCTCCGTAAGCATGTATCTGGGACTGATCTTTGTTTTACAATAACGGCACTTTCCACCCAGGAAAATCCAGGAAAAGACCGGAATCAGATCCAGGAACCCCAGCACATGACCGCAGCTGGTGCAATGGCTTCTTCCTTTTATAAAAGATTCTCCGTGGGCGATCCGCCATGCCGCGCAGTTTAGAAATGATCCAAGCACGGCACCGAATATCCCTGCCAACACACAACAGTATATCATAAAAAAAGTATCTTCATATATAGACATTTGAAATTTTTCCTGTTTTTCTATACAAATTTGTCACCTGGCGGCGACATTGACATAATTTCCACCATAATCTGTCTGTTACATAACACTGTACATCTGGAACATGGCAATATAAACGGCCAGTACAATATACCCGGCAACGCCAGCCATGAAAACCAGCAAAGTTGGCTCCAGTTTTTTCAGAACATCCTGTACTACCATGTCAAGTTCAGCCTCATAGTAACCGGAAATGGTATGCAAAGTGCCTTCCAGCTCGCCAGTCTCTTCCCCGACTGCCGTCATATCCACCAGGATATCCGGCAGACAATTCGCTTCACGCATACATTCTCCAAGAGTGTGTCCCTCTTCCAGACGGGAAGTCATCTTGCCCACGCACTGGCTGATGTAATAATTATCGATTACACGGGCGGTAATGCTGACAGCCTTTGTCAGCTGCAGACCAGCACCGATCAGGGTCGTCAGGTTCGCGGCAAACTCGCTGGCTGCGCCAAGGAGAGTTACATTTCCAAGCACAGGCAGCTTCAGGGCAAGCTTCGCCACGTTGAGACGGCCTTTTTCCGTATTGGCGTAAAGCTTGAAAATCAGGCCGATGGCAGCCAGAACCACAATGATCATGAAAATATACTTCTTAAAGAAATTGGATACCCAGATCAACGACTGGGTAATCAGCGGCAGCTCCGCATCATAGGATTCGAAAATATCCATAAAGGTGGGCACAACCTTTACCATCAGTACGATTACTACCACTACAGAAAGTGCAAGGACGAAAATCGGATAAATCAGGGCGTTCCGCACTTTTGCGCGCATTTTTATCTGTTTGTCGTAATGCTGGTACATGGTCTCAAAGGCCCTTGCCAGGTTACCGGATTCCTCTCCGGCACGGATCGTCTCTATGAAAACTGCCGGCAAAATCTTGCCGCCCCGTTCCTGAAAGCTTGCTGCCACGCTGCGGCCTGCTTCCACATCCTCTGCCACTTTTTTCAAAATACCCTTCAGCTTCTTATCGGTCATTTTGTCCCCGATCAGCCGGACGGTACGGCCAATGGGAATACCGGACTTCAGGATAATGGAAAACTGAGAGCACATCAGGGAAAATGCCTTGGTATTCAGACGGTTTCCACCGATTTCCATATTCAGAAGCCCAGGCTTCTTCTCTTCCACTTCCGTAAGCTTCAGGACAATATCGCAGTCCTGCTTGATACGGTCAACCGCATCAAATTCATTAAAGCCCTCTACAACACCGGAGACTTTCACTCCATCTTTGGAAATGGCTGTATATTTGTAGGTTGCCAATTCTTGCCCACCTTTCTGTTAAATGTTACAAAATTTAGTTTTTACGCGTTCTTCCTGATATACGCAGCATCGTGACCGTATTCCAGAGCTTCCGCCTTGTCGATCTGTCTGGATCTTACCAGACTTACCAGAGACTGGTCCATGGTCTGTCCGCCAATGGCAGCGCTGGTTGCAATGGCGTTGGCGATCTGCGGGGTATTTCCGCCACGGATCATGTTACGGATAGCGTCTGTTACTACCATAACCTCACTTGCCAGCACACGGCCGCCCATTTTTTTCTTCACAAGCTGCTGGGAAATAACTGCCATCAATGTCATGGAAAGCTGGAGACGGATCTGGTTCTGCATTCCTTCCGGGAAAACCTGCACCATACGGTCAATGGCATCTGATGCGCTTCCTGTGTGCAGGGTTCCGAACACCAGATGTCCGGTCTCAGCTGCTGTGATAGCAGTTTCAATGGTGTCCTTGTCTCGCATCTCACCGATGAGGATAACATCCGGGTCTTCTCGCAGGCTGGCACGCAGACCTTCGGAAAAGCTTGCCGTGTCTTTTCCCACTTCTCTCTGGTTGATCACGCAAAGATCCGGGGCATAAACATACTCGATAGGATCTTCCAGGGTTACGATATGGTTCTTTCTGGTATGATTGATCTCATCCAGCATAGCCGCCAAAGTGGTAGATTTACCGGAACCAGTCTCACCAGTTACCAGAACGATTCCTTTGTGAAGTCTGGTGAATTCCAGTGCTGAGGGCGGAAGTCCCAGTGAATCCAGTTTTGGAATGGATTCGCTAAGCAGACGGATGGCGGCTGATACCTTGCCCTGCTGCTTGAATACATGACATCTGCAGCGGATTCCCCTGATCTCACGGGAGAAATCCAGTTCCCCCGTGTATTCCAGTTTCTCATACATGGCGTCCTTTGCCAAATCCTGGCAGAGCCTGCCGCAGTCGTCCTCTGACAACCGCTCATCTGCCATGTTTTCCAACTGTCCATCCAGACGGTATTTCGGCGGAAGGCCGCATACCAGATGGATGTCGGAAGCACCGTTTCGTTTCGCTAGTTCGGTTAAGTCTTCTATATTGTACATAATCTAGTCTCCTTACTTTCTGTTATCTCACTCTTCTTCTGCGCTCTTCACATCCCCGGTCTCATAAATAACACGCTGCACTTCTTCCGCAGTGGTAATTCCCTCTTCCACCAGCTGGATGGCGTTTTCCCGCAAAGTCTTAAAATCGCTGTGGTCGCTTGCCAGCTCTTTCTCAATAGCCGGGCGGCCGGCCTGCTGGGAAATCAGCGGGCGGATTTCCGGAGTGATCTCCAATATCTCAAATACACCGATTCGTCCACGATAACCGGTATTAAAGCAGTCTGCGCATCCTTCGCCACGGTAAAAAATGTGCTTATGGCCAGTATCCATCCCCAGACGGCGCACTTCCTCATCAGATGCCTCATAGCTCTTTTTGCATTTCGGGCAGATACGACGGACAAGTCGCTGGGAAATAACGGCACGAAGAGCAGTTGCGATCAGATACGGCTCTACGCCAATATCCTCCAGACGCTCAATGGTTCCCACCGCATCATTGGTATGGATAGTGGAAAGCACAACATGTCCTGTGATGGCGGCACGCATACTGATCTGGGCGGTCTCACCGTCTCGGATCTCTCCTACTGCAATGATATCCGGGTCCTGACGGAGAATGGCACGAAGTCCATTGGCAAAATCCATACCGGTTTTCTCGTTGATCTGTACCTGGTTTACACCGTCAATATTATACTCAACCGGATCCTCCAGGGTTACTACATTGACTTCCTCTGTATTTAACTGGGAAATCATGGTGTTCATAGTGGAAGATTTACCACTTCCGGTAGGTCCTGCGATCAGGATAACACCACTGTTACAATGAATGGCGCGCTGGTATTTCTTCAGATTATCTCCCATAAGACCAATGGAATCCGGGGTAAGATATCCGGCTCTTTTGTCCAGAAGACGGGCAACGATTTTCTCTCCATAAACAGTAGGCAGGGAGTTTACACGAAGGTCAAACTCACGCTTTTTATTCTTTACATTGAAACGTCCATCCTGTGGAATACGTCGTTCTGCGATATCCATTCCACTCATGATCTTCAGACGGGAAATAACAGAGTTCTGCAGGTTCTTCGGAATGGTAAGGATTTTACGGAGCACACCGTCGATACGCATACGCACCTGAAGCTCTTTTTCCTTTGGCTCAATGTGAATATCACTGGCACGTTCTAGAATGGCACGCTCGATAATGGAGTTTACCAGACGGATAGTCGGGGCATCGTTGATATTATCATTAAGGATGTTTCCTGAGAACTGGGTTTCCTCTGTATCCTTCTCTTCTGTGGGTGCCTCACGCTTCATGGCCTCAATGGCTCTGGCAGCACCCTCATTTCCGTAGAGTACCAGGATGGCATGCTCTACACCCGCGGCAGTGGCGATCATCGGAATGATTTTCTTACGAACCGCCTTCTTCACTTCCTCGATCGCGTAGAAGTTCATCGGGTCACTCATAGCCAGATACAGCTCATCCTTCTCGATGCGCACCGGCACTACCTGGAACTGTTTCGCAATATTTTTCGGAACCGCCTGCGCCAGTGAAATAGGAATGGTTGTCTTCGAAAGATCTATGTATTCAATACCCAGCTGAAGACGAAGGGCTTCGATCAGCTCCGCCTCTGTGATGATCCCAGCAGAAATCAGAGCTGCACCAAGTCGCTCCTTGGTCTGTTTCTGCCGCTGTAAGCCCATATCCAGTTCTTCCGGGGTAATGGTACCTGCCGCGATCAGCAGGTCACCAAGACGTTTGTATGCCATTGGGGTCTCTCCTTTGTGTTGTAAAATGTTGATTCTTTATATTATTATAGATTACTTCGTTATCTTAATCTTGTTTACCGGAAGTACATCAAATGCATTGGTAACAAGTAATTTTCCATTTTTATCACTAATATTTAATACTACATGAAACACATTATTTGATTCATCATATGTTATGTTCCCCGCCTCAGCCTTCAGATCATAGGAACTATAGCTTGCAGAAGAAATCAGCTTCTGCCAGATTATTGCATTGGTAGTTTTATCGGTTACCTGTATGGCCAATTCGCCACCATCTGTACCTGATATCACGTTTCCATTTTCATCCAATGCGCAAAAACCGCTTTTTGTCTGTCCATAAACTACACTGAAATAAGCCGTTAAACGATTGCTTCCGTCCAAAGCTGCACTGGTAGCATATCGAAGTTCTGTTTCTATGGAATTCGTCAATGTAGAGCAAAGCTGCTTGGCATGAGAACGGGATAATGTCTCATTGTACATTCGTGTTGCAAAAGCAATTCCCTGTGCCATTACTTGACTTGCCAGCAGCAAAATAATTGTAGCCGCCAGCAATTCCCCCAGGGAAAAGCCTCGTCTTTCTGACAGCTTACCACGTATTCTGTTTATTATTCGTTTTTTCGCTGTGTGTTTCATTGCTTTTCTCCTGTGGAAATCATAAGACTGAAAGCCTAAAATTTTGCAAATTAATTTACTTCATAGTAAAAGTTACATAAATTATTGTACTTCATAATATTTATAGCCATTTTCTGTTTCGTGAAAGTTTACTGAAATCGAAATTTCTGCAGCCGTGCCTGCTTTTGAGCCGTCTGTGATTGTCACATTATCATGCGTTACAGTTTCACTTTCTGTAGAAAATGAGGTATCAGTATTATCAGCTTTTTTATTGACTCTTGCAGATGTAACTACCGCTCCCGCCAGCATTAGAACTGCCAGTGAAAGTATAATCATGGTAACTAATGTTTCTGCAATCGTCTCTCCAGATGTACTATTTATTTTTTTTCGAAAAATCTTTATTCTATTTCTCATGTGCCAGCCTCCGAAGTACGCTCCTGATCTCCGTAAATAAAATCGGTTGCCGTCCAGGTATATGTTTTATTAACAGTTGTAGTAGTAGTTCCTTTATTGGGGTCATTTATTGTATCAAACTTCTCATTTACTGCACCCGTCAGATATACCACAATCTGACAGTCATCTGCAGTTGCCCCTGTTGACAGCTTTATAGTAATATCATATCCATTTCCGCTTTTTGCCTCTTGGATAATACAATTCGCAGTCACCGGCACAAAAGTTTGTCTGAGCTCTGTCCCCTCTGCCGTTGGTACAGAAATATTATACGTTCGCTTTAATGTATTAGAAGATACTGAACTACGTTCTGCAAAGGTCTGAACATAATCCTGAAGAGATTGGGCAAACTCTGTCGAGATTGATGTATTTTTCGGATTACTTTTCCAGCGTTCAGCTTCAGGTGTATCCTGTTCTACCATGCCTCCTGTTCCCTGTACTCTTATAACAGTGCTTCGATAATATGTTATACTTGTATTTACAATTTCATCCCGCAACAGCTTTGCTGCACTGGAGCAGGTCAGATAATTCTGTTCTACCTTCTTATCGGATTCCACCCGTTTTACAGTGGTAACAGAAGCACTCAGCATTACCGCGCTAAGAATAGACGCAACCATAAAAAGTAACAATCCAAAAAATATGGAGGTACCCCGATTTGACTTCAGTTTTTTCTCGATTCTAATTCTGAGCATTTCAAAGCACCTCCTTTCTGTTACAATTTGTCTTTTTCCCGTGCAGAACAGCGCGTCAGCCTTCCCATCCAGCAAGATCATCTGAGAATCCATCTGCTTCCTGATTTGGAATCATATCCACTCCCTCATTATTCTGGTCTTCCTGATTATTGCTTTCTTCTGAAGTAAATCCAGAATCCTCAGTCGGCGTATCTGATGAAATAATCTGATTCGTTTCATCTGTTCCATTTGTTGCAGCTATTTTCGTCTGTGCCGTAAAGATGCAAAATGCACTGTAATCCTTATTATCTTTTCCTTTTGCATTTACTGTAAGCCGGTAGGTTCCAGGAGCAGATACTGCCACCGTAACATTATACCCATCTGTGACTTTCTCAATAGCAACAACGCTTGCTCCCACATCGGATGCCGCCTGAGCCACAACTTCATCTTCTGTAGCATTCTGCTGGGAAACCTCGTTTGTTACCGTAAAGTCAGATAATGCCAATGTTTCTGCAAGGCATCCTGTTGCATCCTCTAAAAAGAATGTAGCCTTTACAGGATTCGTAGCTGTCGTTGTTGCATTTAACACTACAGACTCGTTTGCGTTATTCCAACGAATTTCCGCCTCATTCTTAGTCGTTACTTCTACCCAGGCAATTCCACTGTAATCAACATTATTATAAGTATAAGTTCCGGTAACCGTCAAGGTTACAGGCGCATCCAAAGTTCCATAACATTGTACACTAAATCTGCCTCCGGATACTGCAGTACATCCAATTATATCCGGATCATCCGATGTGATCGTCCACGTCATCCTGGAAGCAAGATCCTTTCCTGTAGTCTGCGCAGTTCCCGCAGCCACTTCTTCTGCTTCATTATCTGTTACAATGTCTACATAAGAATTTTCATCTATCGCTTCGTCATCACTTCCAGCTACCCATCCATCGTTTCCGGCGGATTGGACTTCTGTAACATCCTCGCCATCTAATATCGGAGAAGAAGCAGCATTCGCATGCACCTTAACCGCAGCGGTTTCCCCTGTATTCATTTCCAGCTTTTCCGGGTCCGTTGATACACTAAGATCTGCACTTACACTAAGATTGAAAGAAGCACGGTATTCATTCCCATTCACATCTTTGGCTGTAACAGTGATAATGGTTGCTCCCGTTCTCAAAGCCCGAACCGTAGCAATATAACACTTATTTACTTCATCATAACGAATGTCCCTGACTTCTGCAATCAGATCTTCCCCAGTTAATTCAACAGTACCAGGTTCTTCTGTCTGCTGGGCACTTTCTGTGGAAGCTCCCACTTGCGAAACATCCGAATCACTTCCACTTGAAAAGCCCTCCGAATCACCAATCTCACTGTCTCCATCTGAAAATGTGGCTATATTCGCTTCCCCATCTTCTCCAGCAAATGAAGCCACTGCTGTATTGGTATCATCTTCTCCATTGCTATAACTGATGGTAAACTGATTATATCCTGGTGCCAAAACAGGTACCGGATCCAAAAGCCGGAATTCTTTTTCGGCCCACACCGTTTCTGTCTGCGCAGTGGTATCTTCTACTTGTAAATCTTCAAAAATATCCATAGTTGCGCGGTTCTCTTCCCAGTATATACCTTCCAGCGGCCATTCACCATAATGAATATTAATATTGCCGTTCTGTTTCAAAATTGTGGGGAAAGGATAGTTCTCTCCATCCAATTCACCATGATTGCCAGGGAAAGTATATTTACCATCAACATCCTGGCCATTTTCAGAGGTCGTAACGGTAGAGAATTTATTTTCCTCTACCTGATTTTCATTTAACAACTCTACTAATGTTTTTCCGTTTATTTTTTCTATGCCGGCCAGTTGTTTCCAAGTAATAGGTTTCGCATCACTGTCTATATTCGTCCATTCTCTATATACATTCTGTTTTAAATCAGAATTCCAGAATGTTCCAGTATATTCTGGGCTATGGTCTTTAACCTGGAATTCTTTTGTTTTAGGAATATTATTGCCATAATAATAACAATTTCTCACGAGAACCTTTACATGATAATTGCTTTGATTTTCAAACGGTGTTTCTCCATTACTGCCAATTGGTTCTATTGACTTGATTCTGTTAATTTCCTCATTTTTGGACGGCATTTTTATATATTTATAACAATTTGTAATTTCGGTTTTATTTGTTTCACATTTTTTTCCATTTTCAGCCCTATAAGCCGTTGTATCTTTAGAAGAATTTGTCCATCCTGTAACACCTAACACTGTCTTTCCAAGAAGCTTCAGGAAGTTTCCACTTCTCATGCAAATTCCACCGGTAATACCGCCGAGAAATAATTTCGAGCCATAAGGATACTGTGCATTTTCCAGGCATCGCGGCGTAATTGATATCTCACCGCCAGTATAGCAATCACTTATTTTTCCACGCATACTGCCAACCAGACCACCGGTTCGCACAGATACACCATCGGTTTTTATTCCCTTCCCATTGGTATATTTCGTATTTAATATAATATTATTAACTGCTGTACATTTCTTCAAATCCATTGTACTCATGCCAAACATTCCACCAATACATGCATCTCCCCATGCACTTTTTGTGCTGTTATCCTGAATATTATAGCCTGATACCGTACAATTCGTTATGTATACAGAGCCTGACTCTTTTTCCTGTCCTACAGCTGCAAGGCCACATAATCCTCCCATTACATACCAGGTTTTAGCATCTGATGTTCGTTGAATATAATTTCCATTGTCCGAATATAAAACAACGTTTTCAACATTTGCACCTATAATACAGCCAAACAACCCTACAGCTGTATTTCCACTGTTTATTTCTATATTTTTAATAGAATAAGTATTTCCATTGTATGCGCCACTAAAAAATGCCATATATGCATCTGCCCTTGCAGCCGCATTTCCATCAGCAGATCCATTTGCATCAAACAGAGAACCAATCGGATAAAAAAGCTCTGTAGTCTCATTTGGCTTCATATTTGCATCCACATCATGTGTCTGATTCCAGAAATAATTGGCAGATCCAATTTGGTCTCCCCTAGTCTCAGCTGTATACATATACCCCAAGTATGTATATCCTTCAACGATATTTGTATTATTACTGGTTATATCCGTAATAGCATTCTTAGTACTGCAATTCCAATTCAAATACTCCAACTGGTCATCTGAACGGATTTCATATTTACATTCTGCTGTTCCAGGCATTGGATATGCACTTTCCGCCTGTGTGGCAATTCCATTTTCTGTCAGGCTTAAGCTCTTCGGCATACCATTATCGCTGCTGGTTCCATACTGCATTGCATTGGCAAAGAATGGATTAAACGTAAATGTATACTTCAATCCCTGGTATAAGAATGTCCATTCACCATTTGCAACAGATCTTTCATTCGCAACCATGCGCATATAATCATCAGAGTCAGCAGTTCCGATTGCCGGTTTGGTGGTATATGCAACCACTGTAAAGCCATCCAGACGGCTGCTCAAAGCCTGGGAAGCCTCACTATTCCAGTTGCCAGTCTGGAAGTCCTTCGTTTCGGTTATTTTCGGAACATTTGCTCCTTCACTGGTATCTGCACTCCAATCCTCTCCATCTATACTTGCATAATAATAGCCATAGCCATATTCCGTAATAACACCGCCATCATCATGCTGCCTGCACAGAGTGCTTCCACTGATCATCTCTAACGCATCGTCATTTCCTTTATAACCTTTATAAGAGAAATGATATCCATCGTTAGAGCCCCCCTGTTCAAGTTCCCAATAGACAATGCCAATTGCACCAAGATTTTCTTTTATTTCCCAGTTTCCATAGTGACGTGCATTTCCTTCTTTGTCTGTAATAACAGTTTTAAATGGATAACTTAAATTGCTGTCACTGCCGGTTGCACTGTGACAGCGGGAATCATTTTCGCTATTTACTTCCATGTCTTTATAGCTCTTCTTCGTGCCACCGCCATTTTCATTATCAAAGGCATATAATTCACCTATATAACGGAATGTACCACCACTAAGATAACTGCAATCTGATACATTTCCACGAGGGGAAAATCCATAAGATGTAGTATTAGCTCCAGACGCAGTCAACGCAACTGTGCAGTAGTCCCCCCCTAAATATCCGGCATTTCTGGAAGCAAAGCCACTGATTACCGTCTTTCCACCTTTTGCATTTTCAATCATAATATGACCGATTGCATAGCTGTTCCGGATTCTTCCTCCCGAAGCATTTTCGCCGGCAAAACCGGCAAGATATGCATTTCCATAAAGAATCTCTGCATTAATCAGAGGAGTATCCGCTTCACAATTGAGAATGGTTCCGCTATTGCTTCCTGTCAGGCCGCCAAAATAGAAGGTTCCATTGCTTCGCACAAATACTTTTTTCGTTGTATTCATGGTATAACCACTGACTGCGCAGTTCTGGATTCTTCCACTGTTGACTCCCACCAGTGCTCCCATATAGATTGTTTTGTTTGTTCCAATGGTTCCCTGATATTCCAGATATGGATTAGAGCCGCCTTCTTCATAATCAGAAACAAGAAAAACATTCTGCACAAGTCTACGGTTCTCTCCAATAAATCCTACTGTTGTTGCCGATGTAGAGAAACTGATTCCGCGAATTTCATAACAGTTTCCATTATATGCAGCTGTAAATGGAGTAATATTTTTGTTTCTTACTCCGATAGGTTCCTGTACCTGTACCAGATTGACTCCTGCATATTTATTCCAGGAATAGTCTCTGTAATCAATATTTGTTTCCTGAAAAAATGTGCTGTTTTTCACTTTTTCCGCATAATCAGGATAGTAAAGGCTTAAATGATATAGTTGTCTGGCTGTACGAATGCTGATATTCGTTGGAACAGCTGGTGCCTCAGTGGCATTTACAGCAGTTTTGGCAAAATGCGGATTATAGTAAAATACGCTTCCTGAAATTTCCTCTGCACTTTCGTCTGTGTCCGCAACGCCTACAGCACCTTCCCCTTGAATTACCAATTTCTGATAATAGGTATCTGGGATTGCCTGTGCATTTACAATTTCAGAGGAAAGTGGATATACATAATAAGTTTTTTCTTCACTTTCGCTATTTACTGTTACAGAATATCTGATTGCATCATCCGCTGTACTAATTTCACCTTTTTCTAATGTATCTTTATCTTTTGTTTCATAAAAAATCGTAATTTTATCTGACGGAATTTCCGCCCCTGCCTCATATGCAACTCCATATCCATCTCCAATAATGGTCTTATCATCTGATAACGTAGAGGGCATATTACCGCCAAACACACCATAAGATACATTCTCACCTTCCCGATAGATTTCATAATAAACCAGACTTCCAGACTCAAATGTAGCTTCCCAGTCTCCGTAATGTGCAATGTCCTTCAGTGCCGGGTATGAGTATCCCGTTAGGCCCTGGTTTTTCAGATTATAGGCATTGGTAGAAACAGCAGTACTGGTAAAGGCTTCTCCCAGCTTTGCAGCCATAGCAGTACGGTTACTCAACGTTTTGTAGTCTACTTTTGTTCCTCTTCCAGAATTTTCCCCGAATTCACCCGGTGCTTTCATATAGTCTGTTCCACCATTCAGAAAGTAGCTGTTCCTTGCGGTTCCAGAAGCAAGAGATGCAATCTCTGCATTTCCTGACTGTGAAGTATTGGAAACGGTATTCCATTTAACCGCTGAATAGCAGTTTACCATATCTGTCCCCGTTGCTCTCCCTACCGCAACAAGTCCTCCGCCATTTTCCAAAGGAGTCTGATAGCCTACAGTATAGCAGGAATTGAGATTGATACTGATTTCACTTTCGGAAGCTGCTATAACTCCGCCTGTGACAGCTCCGGTCAGGTAAGAATCTGTATATGAATTTGTAACTGTAACTGTTGCTTTACTATTGTTGTCAGGCACTCCAGTCCTTCCAATCATTCCGCCAACCTGCGTTGCATCCGTAGCCCCCATGACAGTCGAAGCAAAACATTTGTCAATTGTTACATTTCCATAAGTTCTTCCAATAAGTCCCCCCTGTATTTTGGCGCCTGTAATCCAATAGTCCGCTTCTGTTTTTCCGGTAACATCTTCATTGCTTAAGAATACCTGACAGTTTCTAAGTGTTACCGCACCAGCAGCTTCACCTGCAACTGCACCTGCAACAGAATTTTCACTATGATTTCCCGTTATACTGGTTCCAGACAAACGTACCGAATCTACGATCATGCCATCTTTCAACGTTGCAAATAATCCAGCTTTATTTTCATTCGCTACATTCAGATGATAAATAACTGGCGTATTTCCGTTTGTATCAACTGAATAATTCGCTGAATAACCTGTCAGATTGTTATTTGTAATCGGTGTAAAGGTTTTATCTTTGTAGCAGCTATACCAGGAGCTTGTATTTTCTGTTTCTTCATCCAAGTCATCCTGTTTTTCAAAATGAATATCCTTCTGCTGTATCGCAGATGTAATTTTGTTCGTCACACCAGAAGTCTGATCCAGATTCTGAAGGTGTCGGCCATACATAATAACTGCCTCATTTTCTGAAGAGTTATCTGCAAAAAGACTGTTTGTAGTGGCACTGACTTCTGCTGAATCAGCAAACGCTCCAGAACTTTTTACCGTTGCTGTAATTTTCAAACTGCTACCCGGAGTCAGCCTTTTCGTCATATCTGTCACTTTGTTAGAGCTGTACAGATTAGAAAAACGGGATTCCGCATTTTTCAAATCATCCAAAGTCAGTTTCAGTTCATACCTGATACCTCTGACTGTACCCTCCTCATTCTTTGAGGTCGGCTGATTTTCTACATACATATCGTCTGAACGGTGAACCATTGTACCTCCCTGTGCTTTATAGCGCAAAGTCAGGGAATGGCCCTCACTGTCTTCCATTGTCACATCAAACAGCAGATCATTGGCATCTGGTCGTTTGCAGCTGATTGTGGCCACCAGTTTTTCTTCATTTGTAATCGTCAAAGTCGGCGCAAGGGTAGATGTGTTTCCTCCTGCAATCATATCTCCACCGTAATAACCTACTTCTGCCCCATCAGCCAGTCTTGCCTTTTTATAACGAAGAGAATTATAAGTAATCGTATCATAGTTATCTCTTGTTTCACTATAGAACACCGCATACACACTGGCACTGTCCGGATTATATTCTACCACCCAGTAATGATTGTATAGGTCATCATCAACGGTATCCTTTGTGACTAAAACACTTGCTACATTTCCTGATGTCTCCCTTTCGCTCGCAGTAACATAATACAATATAGAGCTCTTATCGCCATCTGCATCACTTGGATTCGCTGTTACCGGATTCGCTTTATCCTTCGCATACAACGAACTATTACCATTACTCTGCATCTTCACCAGATTGTTCTGCACTGCCGTGTAGATCAGCTCTGCCTTATTATCCAGGGCTTTCTGGCGCAGGTTTCTTTGTATGGCAAAAATTGCCGGTATGGCAATCGCCATAAGAACCAGAAGTATGGCTACTGTGAGCAGTACCTCGGCCAGCGTATATCCTTTTCTATTTTTATTTTTATCATATAAATTCATGGTTTTACCTCAATATATTTTTATTCATTTCCGTAATTCGTCTCATCTGCAGTTTTTATTTAAACAGCCCTTGTCAGAGCGCATTTAAAAAACGATACAATTCGACATATCTCATTATAAAACATGGTTTGGGCTTTCGCAACCTTCTGAATGTGAAAAAAATGTGGCAAAAAGGGCGAAAAAAAGGAGGGAAACGTGATGTTTTCCTCCCGGTTTTCCGTCAGTTATAAATGTTTTAAATATAGCAGTTTTTCCAGATTAAATAAAATCACATTTCAACCGGATGATCGTTGTATTTCTCAAATTCCTTCTCCATCTTTTCCAGGATATCAGAATACCCCAGCAGTTCTTTTACCCGCTGTTCTTTATTGTCATATTGCTTCTTATAGGATACCCGGTGCTCCATGGCGGCCCAGAAGTCCATGGAGATGGTGCGCAGCTGGATTTCCACAGGATAATATTCGTTGGCATCCAGACAGCATACATTCACTCCCAGAATAATATGGTGGCTGCGGTAGCCATTTGGCTTGGGATTTTCGATGTAATTGCTTTCCCGGATAAAGATCAGATCAGGCTGTTTTTTCAACATGTTTACCAGATTATTCACATCCCCCACGAAATAGCAGATAATACGCACTCCTGCAATATCCTGCAGCTGGTCTTTCGCATTCTCCAGGGTTGGCTCAAATCCCCGGCGCACCAGCTTTTCTTCAATGCTGTCTTTCTTTTTGATCCGGTACTGTATATTGTGAATAGGTTTCCCCGTTTTTGTTTCATAAATTGAATGGTTCAGCACTTCCAGTCTGGTCAGAAACAGCTTCATGGCATCCTCATAAGGCTGGATCAGGCTGTAATATTCCTTGTCAGTCATAAAAACCCTCCTTCTTGTTCTCCATGGTAATATAAAAATGTGTTTATTTGGTGAGAAAGAAATAAACAGAGCATAAACAAAGAGACCGTCTAAAATATATTTTTCTCTGCTCCATTCCCCTTGAAATCCCTCTGCCTAACTGGTACTATTAGAAGTAAGTAATTGACGAAATGATTGCATTTTTGTCTAACGAGCGCAGATGAAAGTATTTCATATGCATTATGGAAAGAGATAAGGAGTTTTTGATGAAGTCTTTCAAAGTCAGCATCATTTTACCGGTGTATAATGTGGAAAAATACCTGGGAGCCTGCCTGGACAGCTTACTTGCGCAGACCCTTGGGGAAATAGAGATCGTAGCTGTCAATGACGGCAGTACAGATGGAAGCCTGCAGATTCTGCAGGCTTATCAGGCGTTAAATCTAGGGAAGCTCTTTATCTATTCCATCGAAAATCACGGCGTAAGCTATGCGCGTAATTATGGGTTCGCCCACTCACACGGAGAATATGTGTGGTTTGTGGACAGCGACGATTATGTGGAAGCCGAAGCCTGCCGTCTTCTTTATGAAAAAGCCATTTCCGATGGCAACGACTTAGTACTTTTCCGCTATTATAATGTAGATTCCCTGACCGGTGAGCGGACTGAATATGAGAATTCCTGTTATAACCAGAATTTCCGGATTGCAGATAAGCCTTATGAGCTTCCTGCTATTTCCCCTTATCCGTGGATCAAATTCATCCGCAGAGACCTGTTTATGGGGCTTCATTTTCCGGAAGGCATCCGTTTCGAAGATCTGCCGGTTGCCTATCTTCTGGCTGCGAAGGCCAGATCCATCGGTTATCTGGACCATTGCTTCTACAATTACCGTAAGAATGTAGGATTTCTCAGTTGCCTGACACCATCCACCCTCCATATAAAGAATGCCATCATTTTTCTAAAGGAGGAAATGCAGAAGCTGGGATTCTGGGAACAATACCGGACAGAACTGGATTTTATTGCGGTCCGCCACTTTTTTTACCGCTTCTGGAAGCTTCTTACCAATTATGAAGCGGACAAGAAGGAGCTGAAACTAAGACTGGTCAATGAACTTTTTGACTATATGGAGGCCGAGATCCCCGACTGGGAAGACAATCATTATGTTCTCTATTCCCTCCCCAGTCACATTATACGGCTGCTCTGTCTCTACGGTTCCCGCCAGGAGATGCTCCACTTTATCGAAGCCTGCAACGGTATGTCTGTCCAGCAGCAGAAAGCCTGGATCAAGGATTACAAGGCTTCTCATAAAGCCCTCCCTGATATTCCGGCTTCTGAAATGATCCGCCGTGAAAAGACAGCTTCCCAGTTTTACCGTTTTGCTTATACCGGAAGCCTTGTCCCGGATCCAGAGCAGATTTTTCTGGAATCCTGCCAGGGCAACGAGATATCCGCCTGGGTTCTTAAATTACTTGCCCATCTGATACAGAACTTTGGAGAACACCATATCATCCTTTCCCTTACACAGGAGAAGCACTCACTTCTCCAGGCTCTTCTGAACCGTTATCTGACTGGTAACGGAGCATTACCGGACAATATTACATTAATCAGTCCAAACACAGAAGAATATGGAAAAGCCCTGGCGCTCTCTGGATACCTGATTACAGATGGACCACTGCCTTACTATTTCAGGAAACAGAATGGACAATTTGTACTTCTCCACTGCGGGCACAGCCTTTATCCTGAAACGTCCCTGAATACGCCGGCATCCAAAGCAGATACCGGTCTGTGGCAGCATACCATGTTTCTGGCAGATGCGCTGTATTTCAACAGCATCCAGAACCGTACTATATATATGAAAGAATGCATGACTGACCACATCTGCCCAACTCCATATATAATAGGTAACTCCACAGAAGCTCCGGTGATTCCGCAGAAGTCCCACAGGGAAAAAATCCGCCGCAGCTTACAGCTGGAGGGGATGCAGACCATTCTGTATGCCCCCCTTCTTCCAGGCTCTTACATGACAGACACCGCCCAGACTTTCCGCAATTTCATGTCTGCCCTTTACATACTGGATCTGGAGCTTAGTGAGGGGCAGGTTCTGTATCTCCATTTTGACGGGGAAAAAGAGATTGATTTTTCTGTATTTACACATATAAAAGAAATGCCACGGGATTTTGACGTTTCCGATTTTGCATCTGCCTGTGATGTTTTTGTTTCTGATTATCACAGTGCACTGTCGGCAAAATATAGCTCTGGCACCAGGGTTCTCAGATTTCTCTGCGGAAGCTTTGGCAAACAGACTATCTGTCAGATAGACCATCTGGGAAACCAGCTGGTCACAGATGAATTTTTCCCGGACTTTCCTGCATTTTGCAATGCGCCACAGCTAGTACGTTTTATTGGACAGTTGAATTGTGACGCTAGATGTAATTGTCCAGAAGTTACTGTTTCACCGACGGGTATCTTTTTGGCAAACGAGACTTTCACCAGAGCAGTTAATACTGAGCTAATTTCTTCTGGTACAATTTCCGCTGGTGCAAACCATGTTGCTATTTCCACAAAAATAGGCTCCGCACCGCAGTACCTTATTACGGACATTCTGGATTTTCTGCTTAACGGACGTCCATTGCCCTACTACAGCGAGCCAGGCCAGGAGGCTTCCGTTTCTTCTAACGTGATTACAGAAGGATCTTCCAGTAGAGTTTCAGAAGTCCCTTCCACCATGGCTTCAAAAGTTTCTTCCACCAGGATTCCAGCGGCACCGCGCACCCGGGTTCTCTTTTTCACCGGCCGTAAGCTTTCCCAGAATCTGATCCGGGATTTTAATGCCCTGGCAGCCCATGCACCGGATAAAGAATTCTGGCTTGCATACAACGACTTCCGCAATCCGGATTCTGCCAGATACTTGGCACAGCTGGCGCCAGGATGCTCCTGTCTGCCTCTCAAGCCAGACCCCGAACGTGGAACCCGGTGGAAGCTGGCCAGCATCCTTACCAGCCGGATGGGACTTTTCTCTATGTATCCACTGTCCCATATTCTGAACCTTGGGAAGAAAGAATGCCAGAAATATCTGGGAAATGCCCAGTTTGACCAGGTGATTATCACCTCAACAGACAGCATCAAGACCGTTGCCACTTTGCTTGCTGCTGCCCCTGTGGCTTCCTATACCTTTGATACGTTCAGCCCGGAGCGCTACAGCACCTCCAGGCCTTACAGGCACCAGATCGCATTTCTGTGCCGTCTGTTGAAAGATACTGGAAACCTGGAACTGCCAGAAGAGCTCACCAGATTGAAGCTGACACAGATTTCTGGAGAAAATAAAGATAAAACTACCCTGTAAACTATTAGAATTCTTTTTGAAAGATATGCTACGAGGATTAATCCGATGAAACTAACCACTATCATCCCAGTCCACAATGCCCAGAAATATATCACCGCCACCCTTGACAGTGTCCTTTCCCAGGATCTGGGCGGCCAGGGAAATCCGGAAGACCTGGAAGTCATCTGTGTAGATGATGCTTCCACAGATGCTTCTGTTTCTCTTATAAAAGAATATCAGCAAAAAGACTCCCGCATCCGTCTTTTCCAAAACGAAAAGACACAGTATGCAGGAGTCTGCCGTAACAAGGGAATCCAGGAAGCCACAGGAGACTACATCCACTTTCTGGATGCCGATGACCTGGTCGAAAAAGATGCTTACCAGAAATACCTGGCCATTGCAAAGCAATCCGATGCAGACATGGTAAAAGGCTGTGCCCTCTGTTTCGATAACGAAACCGGGGAACTTTCTGACACACCACTTTTCGCACTGTCAGATGTTCCCGTCAGCTGTTTCGATACGGTTCTGGATTTCCACCAGTCCCCCGAGGTTTTCAGTCATATCAGTGTGGTTCCCTGGAACGCCATTTACAAACGGGAATTCATTCTGGAAAAAGATCTTCGGTTCAACAACCTGGTCTGTGTCAATGACCGTTCTTTCTACAGTGAAGCCGTATTCACCGCCAGCAAAATCTGGCTCACCCATGAGCCGATTGTCCGTTACCGTGTGAATAACAGTGCTTCCCTTGTAGGAAACCGTGCCAGAAATTTCCACTGTGAATTTGATTCCTGGCAGCTGATCATGGACCAATGTGCCAAATATAATATTCAGGGCAGGGAACTGGCCATTGTAATGGAGCGTGAACTGATTGACATTTTCATCTGGTACCGTAAATACAAAAAAATTCCGGAAATATCGGAAGAAATCACTTCGCAAACCAAAGCATTTGCCCAGGGACTTGATATTTCGCCTCTTGAAGCATTCCCGCCTGCTTTCAAGTGGTACTATGATTATCTCACTTTTATGCCGGAATTTGAAACCCTTACCCAAAATTATAACAATATTGCCAATTTCAAAAAGCAGGCCAAAAAAATAATGCCAGAGTGCAAGAGCTTAGCAGAATTCCGCCAGCGGATCCAGGAAGCCCCTGCTTCCGCAGCAAGCCACTCCAGCCAACCAAGTTTATTTAAACGGCTGCTTTCTCATATTCATGGTCCTAAACATTAGAATCTGTAAAAATAAAACCTGTTTGAAAATATAAGAAACAGTTCTGGTATCTTATCGTTACCAGGGCTGTTTCTCACCGTAATTTTTTCATTAACTGCGCCTCTGTTTGCTAACCGAAAACTGTGCTCGCTGTTTTTTGATCACTTAAATACAAAATACCGCATAAAGTGGAACAATCTTTTTATCATCTTCAAAAGCAAAATTCTTCGCAGAGAGTTTAATCGCATATGCCGGTTTATACGTATTCATATAAACATTTAAGCTCTTGGCTCTGGTATTGTCAGCAGATTTCACTTCAATAGGAATCAGCTGTCCATCACGCTGAATCACAAAATCTATCTCTGCTCCTCTCTCAGATTCCCAATAATACGTACTGTATCCATTAATAGTAAGCTACACATTTACATAATTTTCAGCCATACCACCTTTAAAATCATTCAATTCCTCAACCATATACAAAACATCATTAGCCGCCACCTCTTTTTTCGCACATAATAATCCCAGATCCGATACATAAATTTTAAACGAATCAATATCGCGGTAATTTTCCAAAGGCTTTCTGATCTGCTCTAGTTTATAAACCTGTGATACGATACCTGACAGGCAAAGCCATTCAATAGCATTCTCAAATTCAGAAGCCCGCCCGCCCTTTTTTATTAGTTTGTACTGAAAACGAGTATTTTTCTTTGAAAGCTGAACTGTGATGTTATCATAAGCAAGTCTGGTTTTTTTATCTCATTCAAATTATTATATTTGCTCATATCATTAAGGTAACTTACGAGTATCGTATCCTGAGTATGTCGCACAAGAATATAATCTCTCGTCTGAACGAACTGCATAACACACTCAGGCATACCTCCCACAACAAGATACTGCCGATAGAGTTGCATTGCTGCAGTATGAAGCGCAGAAGGCATAGGAGTATCTGACGCAAAACATTTTTTTATCTGTTCTACAAGTGCATTCTCCTCCATGGCAAGCATAAATTCTTCCATATCCATAGGATACAATGTTTTCATATCTACTTTACCCACAGGAAATGAAAATTTAGTCCTGTTCACCGCCACTCCCAGCAAACTGCCCGCCACAATAATGTGATAATCCGGGCTGATACTTTCCTCAAAGGTCTCAGACAGCTTCGGATTGGTTTCAAAATTAAAATATGCCACATTCTCATAATGAGTACGCCCAAATTCCAGAATAGAATAGGTCTTTCCAGCATCTACTATTTAATATCTGGTATATGAAGTATTCGTGTAAAAATCAACGAAAATATTTATAATTTTAACATTAATTTACATGAATATTTTTCTGATATTCACATCAAATCGCGCGAATATTTTATTTCTATGCTTCTGCTCAGCGACCTTTTTTATGCAAGCGGCCATATATGATACATTGGCACAACTTCCCACAGCCTTAAGCAGGTTAGTTATGAAAACATGTTTCAAAAAACTTTCTGCAAAATATACCACCAAGCAAAGTATGCAAAGCGCACAGATTGCGTTTAAATCAGATTCGCCGCCCCTTTCTTTTCCCACACGTCCATAATCATAAACACGGTAAGTCACATTGGAATTCTGCTGAATTTCCGCAATCAGGATATCTTTGCCAATAGCATGAATAGTTCCGGACTGGATGGACAGGTATCAGGCAGAATTACCGGGTAATCCCAGAAATGAAATCCGTCAATTCCCGTATCGCTCTCTACAACTGCAAAGAAGGATTTTCTGTCATTTCCTTCCACACGGACTACCAGATAATATTTTCCATTTAACTCAATGGCACAGTAATTCAGCACTGTATTGATTCCAAGGCGTTCCATGAAATAAGGATAAGAATACAGATCAATAAGGCTGTTCCAGGTGCGGTCAAAGAAAACCTCCTGTCTTCCAATCTCTTTGTTGCAGACTTTTTCGCCGAAAACATCCATCATAAAACTATGATAAAATTCTCTATAATATAAAACGGCTCTGACAAACCAAACATTGTCAGAGCCACTCTATGTTTCCAATATTTATCTGTTACATTACCGGTTCTTTTTTCCGTTCTTTATCTTATTTTCCATTATGACATAAGCTTCCACAATTAAATCTGTTGCAATCAGAACTGCCACAGACAGGAGCAGGCATCCTGCTACACTAAATTCGTAAAAAGCAGAAAAACCGCCGATCAGAAAGTAGACGCCTATATGTACTGCATACATTTTGGATATATGCCGGGAATAATAGCACAATTTGTTATATCCGAATTTCCATTTTTCCACGAATGGTGTAATCCAGAACGAAACCGCAAAGACAAGCATAATACTGCAATAAGATCCTATTACCTTTACAAGCCCAGGTATTCTGTACTGCATAAGCATATATTCAAAGAATTCTTCAACTCCCGGATGCGATACGATACAGCCAGCTAACCAGATTGCTGCTATGATTCCACATATGGTTCCGCTCCTCTTATAGAAACTGCCTTTTTCATTTTCAGGTACTGTTCTGATCACTTTTCCAAAAACATATCCCAGAAATACATAGCTCAGATACGGAAAAAAGCAGAAGCTTGTTTCTCCTTTTCCACCAAATGTCATATCTAAAATCCAGTTCAGCACCTGATTATCTGAAACCAGCTGCCCTGCAAACGGCGAGACGATTCCTACTATTATAACACTTATAATGTATCCGCCCAGTTTTACATTTAATTTCTTATACAGGGCAAGGACAAGATAACACATACCAGCTATAAAAAATATGTTTACAAATGTAAGCATGGAATACAGGTTCGCCTCATACACCTCCCTGCTGCCTGGCACTTCACCAGTAACAGCATTTCTGATGTAATAGCTGACCGTCATCACAGCTCCTACGCATAAATTGCTTAAACCCTGATAAAATAATAGCTTTACGCCATTTTTCACCATATCCTTCGGTTCGGAGTGGCGTGTAAATCCACTTCCAAATCCCATGGTAAAAAGGAAAAGACAGGCTCCTGTGGGCATAAACAGGGCAAACATAATTTGATATACCTTTGATGTTGCAGCATCCAGACTTCCTAACGTCTGAAATGAATGGATAAATACAATCATGATCATCAGGAAGCCTTTTACTAAATCAAGCTCCTTCTGCCGGCCGGTATTCACTTCTTTTTCGCTTAAAGAAAACATCACCTTTCTCCTCTCTCTGGTGTAACCGCTTTATTCTTTCACTTTACTTTTACACTTTCTTTCTCCACAACGTGCCCCGCCACAATGAATCATTTATAAAAAATGTTTTATTATTATACTCTTACAAAGTGATACAATCTGCTCTTTGCATCTCCCCAGAAGTCCTTAAACAGGAACCCTGCTTTCATCAGCATTTCCCCAGTGTAAACCTTGCCGGTCTCTTCCAGACGGTAATCTGCCGTCGCATCAAAGCCATCCAGACGGAGTTTCCGGCTGTGCATATTGGCCGCTGCCAGAACCTGTACATAAGTAACCAGCACTTCACTCTTATCCTTCGCAGCCACCGCCCAGCAGTCATAATAATGATTTTCCCTGTAGGAAGCAATGCGGTAATAATCACCTTCGCGGACAAGATCATGGTATTTGTGGTACATCTTCGTCTGTTCCTGCACGATCTTATGCTCTTCTTCGCTAAGCTTGGTGATATCCAGCTCGTAGCCAAAGGTTCCTGCAAGCGCCACATGTCCTCTTGTCTCAAATGGTGTCACCCTGCCAACGGTATGGTTAGGGCAGACACTGACATGTGCGCCCATGGCAGACAATGGGTAGATCAGGGCTGTTCCCTCCTGAATCCGCAGTCTCTCAACGGCATCTGTATCATCGGAGCACCAGATCTGCGGGCTGTAATACAGCATTCCCGGGTCGAAGCGGGCACCGCCGCCAGAGCAGTTCTCCAGAAGCAGATCCGGAAATTCTCTCACCAGACGCTCCTGCAGTTCATATACTCCAAGCACATAACGGTGGAAAAGCTCCTGCTGGTTTTCCCTGCCAAGCCAGATGCTTCCCATGTCACAGAGCTGGCGGTTCATATCCCATTTCACATATTCGATATTGGCACTGTGAAGCACCTTGGAAATACAGCCATATACATAATCCCGGATTTCCGGACGGGAAATGTCCAGCACATATTGCTGGCGGCTCTGGGTTGCTTCACGCCCTGGGATCTGGATCGCCCAGTCCGGATGTGCCCGGTAAAGCTCTGAATCCGGGGAAATCATCTCCGGCTCCATCCAGATACCGAATTTCAGGCCGATCTTATTCACCTCATCCACCAGATGCTTCAGACCGCCTGTAATTTTTTCTTCATTTACTGTCCAGTCACCGAGGGAACAGTTATCGCTGTTTCTCTTTCCAAACCAGCCATCGTCCATGACAAGCATTTCGATGCCGTCTGCCTTCGCAGTTCTGGCAATATCCAGCAGCTTGTCTGTATTAAAATCAAAATAAGTCGCTTCCCAGTTGTTGATAAGAATTGGGCGCTTCTTGTGATTGTAAGCGCTCCGGATCAGATGATCCCGGTAAAATCCGTGGAAGCTTCTGGTCATTTTTCCAAGGCCCTCCCCGGAATATACCAGTACTGCCTCTGGTGCCTGGAATTCTTCGCCAGGGTCCAGGATCCAGCAAAATTCCTCGCTGTTGATTCCCATAGTCATGCGGACAGAATCAAACTGGGTAAGCTCTGCCTGTGCCGTAAAGTTACCGGAATAGATGAAATTCATTGCATAAACCCGTCCCTGCTGCTGGGTAGTCTCTGGTGTGACCAGGGCAATAAACGGGTGCTCCTGATGACTGGATTCCCCACGCAGTGAGGATACCCGCTGTTTTCCATAATGAAGCGGTCCCCGCTGGATCTGGCGTTCTCTGGCCCAGGATCCATGAAGGGAGATCATCTGGAAGTTCTCATTGTCCATATCCAGGCAGGCGCTGTAGATTTTCTCCACCTTCAGGGTCTGGCTGCCTGTATTTGCCACACGGACATTTCTGGTGATCACATTTTCCTTTTCAAATACAGAATAGGAAAGAACTGCCTCAAGCCCCAGAATCTCGTCCCTGCAGGTAATGTCCAGAGTCTCTACTTCTCCTTCTTTTCCGAAGGATGCCGGAAGGCCTGCAAGCTTGTTCTTCCCTTTATAAATCTCATGGGATGCATAGGTAAGCTCACAACCCATGCGCCCTTCTTCGTTGCGGATATTCAGGCAGCTTTCACGGTAATCCCCGATTCCGCCTGTAGGCAGCTCCATAGGGAAAAAGTCCAGGAATGCGGATTTCTCCCGTTTGTTTACTGATGGGGTGAATGGAGCTTCTTCCATACGGAGAAGATAGTTGTCAGCCTCCTTTGCAAGGCGGTCACCATAATAGATATGTCCCACATAGCCTTCTGATGAAAGTCCGATCACATAGGTAGTATCGGCTGTGTCTAATTTGAATATTTTACCGGATTCATTGTATGTAATTGCCATGTTAACTCCTTTTTGTATTTATTTGTAACAAAAGCGCATATTTTCTATCTATGCAAAATGTGTTACTGCCGTTTTTTAATAACTTTTCTGTAATCCATCGCTTAAACTCCTCCCAATATCCATATGCTGTTTCTGTGGTTCATTTAAGTTTAAAATATCATTAGCTTTAATTAATATCAGCTTAATTTTAATTATATTAAGTAAAAAAAGCCAGAAAGCTGTTCATGCCTATACAATAAAGCTTTCTGGCCTTTTACTTCCTTATACATCCATCTGATTATTTGCCTTGCTTACAGACTTCCGCCTGTTCTTCTTCGCTTCATACAATTGCCGGTCTGCAAGAGAGATTACCTGCTGGATATTTGTAGAAATATTAGGCCGGAATTCTGCGATTCCAAGGGAGATTTCTACCAGGAATGGTTTCCCTGATTTCTCATTAAACAGCCGACAGGCTGTTTTCACACGCTGGCGGAAAGTTTCCCCGAAATCCGTTTCTTCACATTCCAGCATGATGATATATTCATCTCCGCCTACACGCCCCAGAATATCATTGCTGCGCAGGCAGCCTTTTAATATTTCAGCCACACTTTTCAGGGCAAAATTCCCTGCCGGATGCCCCCAGGTATCATTGATCTCTTTCAAATGGTCCAGATCCCCATAGATCATATAAGCCCGCTGTCCATTGCCAGCCCTGCATACCCTCCTGGTGTGCTCCATAAATCCCCGCAGGTTCAGAAGACCTGTCAACTCGTCATACTCAGAAATAATGCCCAGGACACGGTTTTTCTCCTTAATCTCCTCCATATCACGGGACATTTCCAGTCTTCTTGCCGCCTCTGCCTTGCTGATTTCCAGATAATGCAGGGAAAGACCAATCTGCAGACTGATCACATAGAAAAATGGGAAATCCTCCTGGTCAATGTCACATGCCAGAAGCCCGTACTGCTTCTCCCCTGAAAAAAGGAGAAATACCATAAACTGATGCCGGTCTTCATCCTCCATCAGGTCACAAATCCCATTTTCCTTCATGACCTGAAGCCGGTCATAAGGTGCCCTGGTTATGATCTGTCCATTCTTATAGCTGGCTGCGAGATGAAGGTTATAGGGACAGGTCCATTTTCTTTTGCCATCATAAACAATCGGTTCGTCCAAAAGAAACAGGTGGGTGCAGCGGGTATGGAGTTCTTTCATCTTCTCCATGATTTCCTTCAGAAAAGCCTGCTCATCATCCATACAGTCATTCAGATCCCGGGCGAGAACGGGAATAAACCAGGATTTCCGCTGGAAACCGATCAGCTCCAGCTTCATTCTGGCAATTGTTTTATTCAGCCTGTGCACCTGCGCACCAAGGCTTACCGGAGTCTCTTTCTCCTCGAAGCCTTCCGATATACAGCCACAGGATTCTCTTCTTACAAGGGAAACCGGCACTCTCTGGGAGGTAGCTTCCAGGTCGGTGGCCTTTCCATTCAGACGGTTTACCAGATCGTAAACTGCCATTTTCCCCATTAATTCCCCATCCTGGGAAACCGTAGTAAGGGGCGGTTCCATTCCGGATGCGCGCTCACAGTCATCAAATCCGGTGAGCATAATATCCCGTCCCACCACAAGACCTCTTTTCTCACAGACACGGTAACCGGCAAACGCCATCTCATCATTGGAAAAAACAATCGCCTGGGCATCCGGATTATCGTCCAGAAGACGCTCCACCTGCTTATCTACAAATTCAGAATAATCCCCCTGGGCGATCATCTGATGCGTTACAGGAAGTCCATACTTCTCCATTGCTTCCAGATAGGCTTCCTTCCGCTCAATGGCATCTGTATTGTGCTCCGGTCCTGCTACGAACAGGATTCTGGACAGATGATGCTCTTCTACCAGATGCTCCATGATCATCCGGATCCCACCTTTATTGTCACAGATCAGAGAATGACAATTGGGCACATCTACAACCTCTGTGAGAAATACTGTAGGAATCCCATTATATTTCCTGGCAAATTCATCCGGGTCATCCTCCCGCAGCTGGATACCCAGAGTCCCATAATTAATGATCAGACCATCCAGCCCTCCGATCAGACTGTAGTCATGAATGGTATTAAACTGATAATCATAAGAATTTTTCTGATTGCCGCCGAGAACATCTTCAAAAAAATCCTTCGTCTGGGTACCCAGAAAAAAACAAACATTTACATTCAGCTCACTGGCCGCTTCTGAAATTCCCTTGATATGTTCTTTTGGAAAATAGGTATGCACTCCGCCAATGAGGATTCCAAGATTATACCTCTTTTTTTCTTCCATTATCACACCTCTTGCTGTAATGTTTTTACTTTTCCTGACATCGCATTTTATCAACATTTAACATCATTTTTCTAAAAAATCCGCATTTCAGTTTTCGTCTATTATAACAATAATTACCCATTCATGTAAAGTCATTTTTGTGAGCTTTCGCTAAATATGTGAATATTTTTGCCCTTCATTGCAGTGCAGTTTTTTTTCTGATATACTATTTTATAAGACACCAGGGTCAAAAGGTCAGGAAGCTGTTCGTGCCTGCACGATAGGGCCTTGTTGACCTGGCATCATTTTACATCAGGTGGGCAGCTTCAGACTGCATCCGGGCTTCCGGCACCTGATAAGAAAGTAGGAAGGAACAAGAAATGGCAATTAACCCAATGAAATTACTTGAATTAAGGAATCTCTGGAGTGCATTTACAAGACGGCACCCTAAATTCCCCCAGTTTCTTTCAGCCGTGCAGCAGGCCGGCATTTCTGAAGGAACCGTGATCGAAGTACAGATCACCACTCCCGACGGCAGAACTTTTACTTCCAACCTGAAGGTACAGGCAGAAGATATAGAGGCTGTGAAAAGTCTACAGAATTACCAATGAAAATTTAGCTAAATTTTATCTGGATTTTACAGTTTTTTTGCACAAAAAAATTGAAATTTTTGTACAAAGATTGTATAATATATCTCAAAGAAATGAAAGTGAGGGTTCACCATGAAACAGAACAGTATGTTAGCAATGATTCTGGCAGGCGGCCGTGGCAGCCGTCTTCATGATCTTACCAACAAAGTGGCTAAACCGGCAGTTTCCTATGGCGGCAAGTACCGTATCGTCGATTTTCCTCTCAGTAACTGTGCCAACAGCGGCATTGACGTAGTAGGCGTACTGACCCAGTATGAGTCAGTTGAGCTGAACAGCTACGTTGCAGCTGGCGGACGCTGGGGACTGGATTCCAAGGACAGCGGCGTATACGTACTTCCACCACGTGAGAAAGCAGACACCGGACTTGACGTATATCGCGGAACAGCCGACGCGATCTCCCAGAACATTGATTTTATAGATCAGTATGACCCGGAATACCTTCTGGTTCTCTCCGGCGACCACATTTATAAAATGAATTATGACAAGATGCTTGCTTACCACAAGGAGAGACAGGCCGATGCTACCATCGCAGTTATCGAAGTTCCTCTTAAGGAAGCCAGCCGTTTCGGTATCATGAACACAGACGGCCAGACAGACCGTATCACCGAATTTGTTGAGAAACCACCTGTCCCACAGAGTAATCTCGCTTCTATGGGTATCTATATTTTTAACTGGAAGCTTCTGCGCAAGCTTCTCCTTGCAGATATGAAGAATCCGGATTCCAACCATGATTTTGGTAAGGACATCATTCCTACCCTTCTTAGCGATGAGAAGAGACTTTTTGCTTATCGTTTCAAAGGCTACTGGAAAGATGTTGGAACCATTGATTCCCTCTGGGAAGCAAACATGGATCTTCTCAGCCCGGACAATGAGCTTGACTTAAGCGACCAGACCTGGAAGATCTATACAGAGGATGTAACAGCCCTTCCACAGTATATCGGTACAGAAGCCAAGATTCAGAATGCTTACATAACCCAGGGTTGTGTCATCGAGGGTGAGGTTACCAATTCTGTTATCTTTACCGGCGCGAAAGTAAGGCCCGGTGCCAAAGTAATTGACAGTGTACTTATGCCAGGTGCTATCGTAGAAGATGGCGCTGTAGTCGTACGTGCCCTTGTTGCCAATGGTATCACCATCGGTAAGGGTGCTCTGGTAGGAAGTGCAGACAGCGAGCACATCGAGCTGATTGCGAAACGTGTAAAGGGGGCCGAATAATATGTATAAAGCATTTGGAATTGTAAACTCATCATCCAGAAACATCCGGGTAGAAGGACTTGAAGACTACCGTCCGATTGGTGCTTTCTCTTTCCTGGGCAGATACCGTGTTATCGACTTCCCGATTTCCAATCTGAGCAACAGTGACATTGACCGTATCCAGATCTATGTACAAGAGAAACCCCGTACACTGGTTGCACATATCGGCACCGGCCGTCACTACAATATTAACTCCAAGAGCGGCAAGCTGCAGATCCTTTTCTCCGATGCAGGTCAGAGAAATGATATTTATAACACAGATATTGCTGCTTACTATGAGAACCTGAAATGCATCGAAGAAATGCATCATCCATATGTAGTTATCACACCGGATTACATGGTATATTCCGCAGATTTCTCCAAGCTGATCGAGCAGCACATTGAATCCGGAGCAGATATTACCTTACTTTACCATGCAGTAGACAATGCCAAAGAGGCATTCCTGAACTGCAATATTCTGGATCTGAATAAGCAGAAAGGTGTCCTTTCCATTGAACCGAACCACGGTAATGCCAAGAACCGCAATATTTTCATGGATACTTATATCATGAAGAAAGACCTGTTTGTAGAACTGATCCGTAAAGCAAGAGCGATCTCTTCCGCATTCACACTGACTGATATCATCAATGAGATGCATAATGACCTTGATGTACGTGGTGTTTCCCACCGTGGATTCTTCGCTTCCATCACAGATTTCCAGAGCTATTATGATGCAAATATGGATCTGATCGATATCAAGGCTGCACAGACTCTGTTTGATCCGGAATGGCCGATCTATACACGTACCAACGATTCCTGCCCGACTCATTATTATAATACGGCAGAGATCCGCAATTCTGTTGTTTCCAATGGCTGCCAGATCGAGGGTACCATTGAGAATTCCATTATTGGCCGTGGCTGCGTGATCCATAAGGGTGCCGTGATCAAGAACAGTATTGTTCTGGCAGGCGCTGAGATTGGCGAGGGAGTTCATGTAGAGAACCAGGTTGTAGACAAGCTGGTTAAGATTCTTCATGTGAAGGAAGTTGTTTCTGCTGATGGACTTCCGGGATATATTAAGAGAGGCGACACCATCTAAACTATCGCTTTGAGATATTTCCGATGAAATATCCCAGAGCACAGAGGAATGTCCTGTGTATTTAAAGCCGCACAGGACATTCCTTTTATTTTATACAAGAAAGAATCCTGCTTTGCAGGATTCTCCGCCTGCGGCGGGTCGCTATAAGCGACATCTACCTTTCCGCCGCAGTGCGATCCTGCCCGGCAGGGCTTTTTATGCTATAGGGAATTCCAACGGAATTTCCTATAGCACAAAAAAGACATGTGCAGATACTTCCC